>NZ_JBFHDW010000370.1:0-2192 GCF_041584535.1 Actibacterium sp.
CCGCATTCTGGGGCGGAATTTCAACCCCGGAGCGAACCCCCATGCAGCATGTTTTCGCCATTGCTGAAAAGTACCTCGGCACCAAGGAGTGGCCGGGCGCCACCCACAATCCCGCCATCATCAAAATGTTTGAAGACACCGGCAACGGCCGGGTTAAGGACGACGAAACTGCCTGGTGCGCCGCTTTTGTCGGGTCGGTACTGGCCTCGGCCGGAATTCGGGGCACAGGTCTGCTTGCTGCGCGCTCGTATCAGAAGTGGGGCGAAGAGGTTCCGCTGAGCGAAGCGGAGCCGGGTGACGTGGTGGTGTTCTGGCGCGGCAAACGCGATGGCTGGCAGGGTCATGTCGGCTTCTTCGCGGGCAGGCGACCATCGGGCGACATCCTTGTTCTTGGCGGCAACCAGGGCGACGCAGTCAGCATTGCACCCTATCCGCGAGCCCGCCTGCTCGCGGTGCGCCGCGCCAAGGCGCCCCGAACCTCGATGATGAAATCGACGACGCTGCAGGCGGGGGTTGTCGCTGAGGTTGGGAACATTTTCACCGCGTTTCAAGTTCTGCCGCAGCTGGAAGGCAAAGCTCAGGTGATCGCGCTGGGCGGGTTTGTCGTGATCGCGTTGGGCCTGATGTGGATTCGGCGCGAGCGGATCCGCAAATGGGCGCTGGGGGATCTCTGATGTTTGGCTGGCTCCCGTCGCGCGCCGCGGTGATTGCTGCTGTGATGGCCTTGGTCATGGCAGCGCTTGCTTGGCTTCGGCGCGACGCGGTGCGCGACAAGTCTTTATCTCAGAAGTTGGAGGATCAGGACCATGCCGCGCGCCTTGACGCTGCCGCTGATGCTGCTCGCGATAGCGGCCTGCAGCCCTACGCTGACCACGGATATCGCGACTGACACCGGCTCGGCCACCGCCGCGAAGATCTGTGACGAGATCGGCCAAAGTCTGCCAACGAGATCGCGCTCTGACACCCAACAGACGCGCGACGAAATCACCGAGGCATATGCCGTTTTTGTAGCGGTCTGCCCCAATCATGAACACCTGATCCCCAAGTAGGAGGGACAATGCGATACCGAAACGAACTGCTGCTGGGGGCTTGGGATGTCATTTGATTGGGATCTGGCGCTGAAAGTCATCTCAATGGCCGTGTCGTTTGGCGCGGCTGTTTTTGCGGTTTTTGCCACGCGCAGAAAGGATGTGGACAAGAAATTTGAAAGCCTTGACGAACGGCTGCTCAGCGGGGCGCGCAGAATGGATCGTCACGACACGCGCCTGTCTACCATTGAGCGCGATATCGCGGCGCTGCCTGGCAAGGACGACATGCACCAGCTGCAGCTCGCAATGATGGCCCAAACCGGCGAGCTAAAAGAAATGCGCGCGGTCATGGAAGGCAACCAAAAGATCATGGCGCGGCTCGAACAGATTGTGAGCCGGCACGAAGAACACCTTCTCGAAGGAAGCAAGAAATGAGCTATCAGGACACCCTTCGCCAACACGCTCGGCTCGCTATTTTGCGCTGCCTCGAAGATGCGCCCAAATACACCTCAAACGTCTCGATGATCACCCAGGTTCTGCAAGCGGTCGGCATTACCTTCACCCGCGACCAGGTGCAGGGCGAAGTGGCCTGGCTCGAAGAGCAGGGCATGCTGACGACTGAAGATCATGCCGGTTTCATCGTGGCGAGTGCGACGCCGCGTGGCGTTGAAGTTGCCACCGGTATTGCCCGCCACCCGGATATTCAGCGCCCGCGGGCCGGGGGTTAAGATGCCGCCGCCGCGCAAGGTTGACCTGATCCCCGAGGAGTTGCGCAAGTGGCTGAAAGAGGCGCTGTCATCGCGCGGCTTTGGCGACATCATCGCGGTCACGGATGAGTTGAACTTCAAGCTCGAGGCCGCCGGCCTTCAGCTGAACGTCGGAAAAACGGCTGTCGGCGAGTTTTCTAAGCTCCTGAAAGATCAGCGCGAGGCGTTTGGGATCGCTGAGACCCTCATGGCCGACATGGATATCGACAAGGAAAGCGAGATCCACAAGGTGCTGATGCACATGATCGCTTCGATGGCGATGCAGCTGATGAAGGCCACCCGCGAAGATGACGGCCATCTTCCTGCGAAAGACCTGATGGCGCTCGGCAAGATGCTCAAGGATCTGATGGCCTCGGCGGGCATCCGCGAAAAACTGCTCGACGACGAGCGGCAGCGC
>NZ_JBFHDW010000371.1:0-2180 GCF_041584535.1 Actibacterium sp.
CGGAGCGCCGGCGACTCAGGCCAGCGCGATCGCGCCCCGCGACGATCAGGTGGCGCTGTGCGATACCTGTGCCGGGGGCGAGGCCGACAGCCAGCACTGGCGCTGTCTGCTGTCGTCGATGTGGTCCGAGGTGCCGGCGGTTCAGGTGCTGTCCTGGCGCAAGCTGAACGATCTGAAATCCGAACCCTGGGCCGCCGAGGCGCTGGAGATGCTGTATCTGGAACCCGATGTTCAGGAATGGGCCGAGGCCGGCCAGTCCGACGTCGTGCACCGCGACAGCAACGGCACGGTTCTGGCGCAGGGCGATACCGTGACGCTGATCAAGGATCTGCCGGTCAAGGGCGCAGGCTTTACCGCCAAGCGCGGCACGGCGGTGCGTGGGATTTCTCTGGTTCCCGACAATGCGGGCCATATCGAGGGCCGGGTCGAGGGCCAGCGGATCGTGATCCTGACCGAGTTCGTGAAAAAGCGCTGAACACTGGCCTGAACGGGTTTTGCCCAAGGTTTTTTGGCGGGGTTTGCCCGTCAAAGCCCTTGGCGCCTGCGCCGCGCCCCGACGTTTTTTCCAATTTTGCTGAAATTTGTGCTAAGTTTCAGTGAGGAAACAGAATGTTAGGGGGGAAGTTGAAGATGCGTAAGATCCTTTTGGGCAGTGTCGTTGCCCTGGTTCTGGGGATGCAGGCGGCGGTCGCGCAGGCGGTGCCGAAATCATCCAGCGGCGATCCGACGATCTCGGTCGGGGTGACGTGGGTGTTCGGCCGTGGTGTCGCCTTTGGTGCCAAGGTGTTTTCCACCGATCGCAGCGGCCGTGGCGCGGTTTCGGCCGGTCTGGATTACCTGTTCACCGAAGGCACATGGCGGCCCAATCTGGGCGCGGCCTATTTGCAGGACGGCGCCTTTGTCGACACGAGCATCGGCTTTGGCTCGGATGGCTTTGACTTTGGCGTCGGCATCGGCCCGGTGAATACCCGGAAATAACCGAATGCGCGGTGCGGGGTGATTGCCCTGCGCCGCCTTACCCGCCGGTAACCTCGCGCACCCAGGCCTCGTAATCCGAGTTGGCGCGGCATTCGCTGCGGACGATGGGCGGCACGTCATAGGGATGCAGGGCGCAGACCACCGATTCCACCTCACGCTCCAGCGCCGGACGGGTTTTCACCTCAAGCGGCACTTCGGTCTCGCGCATCAGCTTGCCTTGCCAGTGATAGCGGCTTTCGACCGGATTCAGGATATTCGCGCAGGCGACCAGATGCTGACCCAGCAAGGCATCGGCCAGCTCGGACGCGGTTTCGTGGTCGGGACAGTGGATGGTGAAGGTAAGGATCGACATACCCTATTAAGCGACCGAGACCGGGCGGCTGGCAAGGGTTTTGTTCCGGGATTTCACCCGGTGCGCAAAGCGGACCGGGCAGCGCCCGCCCCGCCCCATGGGCGGGCGCTTCTGCGCCCACCCCGGTGCGGGCGCTGCCCTATGACGGTTCTAGCGTGTAAACTTCTTATACTTCACCCGTTTTGGTTCGACGCTGTCCGGACCCAAGCGGCGGATCTTGTCTTGCTCATAGGCCTCGAAGTTGCCCTCGAACCATTCGACATGGGCGTCGCCCTCGAAGGCCAGGATGTGCGTGCACAGGCGGTCAAGGAAGAAGCGGTCGTGCGAGATGATCACCGCGCAACCGGCAAAATCTTCCAATGCCGCCTCAAGTGCTTGCAGGGTTTCGACATCCAGATCGTTGGTCGGTTCGTCAAGCAGCAGCACGTTACCGCCAGATTTCAACAGCTTGGCCATATGCACGCGGTTACGTTCACCGCCTGACAACAGGCCGACCTTTTTCTGCTGATCGCCGCCCTTGAAGTTGAAGGACGAGCAATAGGCGCGGCTGTTGACCTCGGCGTCGCCCAGAACGGTGATGTCCAGACCGTCCGAGATTTCCTCCCACACGGTCTTGTTGCCATCCAGCGAATCCCGCGACTGGTCGACATAGGACAGGCTGACGGTATCGCCCATGCTGATTGCACCGCTATCGGGTTGTTCCTGACCGGTCAGCATCCGGAACAGCGTCGATTTACCGGCGCCGTTCGGGCCGATGACGCCGACGATGCCGCCGGGGGGCAGGGCAAAGGACAGGTCTTCGATCAGTTGCTTGTCGCCGTAATGCTTGGACAGGTTCTCGACCTCGATC
>NZ_JBFHDW010000372.1:0-2158 GCF_041584535.1 Actibacterium sp.
AGCTGTTCCACGACACCGAGATCAAGGACAAGCTGGCCCAATCCCAGCCCTTTGGCGACTGGGTCGGCAAGATCAACGAATTGGACGTGGCGCTGGCCAAGGTCACCGAGAAACCGCTTGTGACTGGCCCCGAACTGCGCAAACGCCAGATCGCGGCAGGCTATACGATCGAAGAAATCGAACAGATCCTCGCGCCGATGGCCGAGGATGGCAAAGAGGCGATTGCCTCGATGGGCGATGACACGCCGTCGGCGGTTCTGTCGGAACAGTATCGTCCGCTCAGCCATTTCTTCCGCCAGAACTTTAGCCAGGTGACCAACCCGCCGATCGACAGCCTGCGCGAATATCGCGTCATGTCGCTGAAAACGCGGTTCGGCAACCTCAAGAACGTGCTGGACGAAGACAGCAGCCAGACCGAGATTTTCGTGCTGGAAAGCCCGTTTGTCGGCAACGCTCAGTTCGATGAGATGGTCAAGGCGTTTAACGCCCAGATGACCGAGATCGACTGCACCTTCCCCGCCGGTGGCGGTCAGGATGCGTTGCATGACGCGCTGGCCCGCATCCGGGCCGAGGCCGAAGACGCTGTGCGCTCGGGCGCCGGGCATCTGGTTCTGACCGACCAGCATCAGAATGCCGAAAAGGTCGGCATGCCGATGATTCTGGCCACCAGCGCCGTGCATTCGTGGCTGACCCGCAAGGGCCTGCGCACCTTTACCTCGCTGAACGTGCGCGCGGCCGAATGTATCGACCCGCATTATTTCGCGGTGCTGATCGGCTGTGGTGCGACCACGGTGAACGCTTATCTGGCCGAAGACAGCCTTGCCGACCGGATCGAGCGTGGCCTGCTGGATGTGTCGCTGACCGAGGCGGTCAAGAACTATCGCTATGCGGTGGATTACGGTCTGCTGAAAATCATGTCCAAGATGGGCATTTCGGTGATCTCGTCCTATCGCGGCGGTCTGAACTTCGAAGCCGTCGGCCTGTCGCGCGCGATGTGCGCCGAATATTTCCCCGGCATGCACAGCCGCATCTCCGGCATCGGCGTGCACGGCATTCAGCGCAAGCTGGAAGAAGTGCACACCAAGGGCTGGAAAGGCGGTCAGGACGTGCTGCCGATCGGTGGCTTCTACAAGGCGCGGCGCTCGGGCGAGAAACACGCTTGGGAAGCTCAGACCATGCACATGCTGCAATCGGCTTGTGACCGGTCGTCCTATGAGATGTGGAAACGCTTCTCGGCGGCGATGCGGGCCAATCCGCCGATCCACCTGCGCGACCTGCTGGACATCAAGGCGCTGGGCAAGCCGGTGCCGATTGAAGAGGTCGAAAGCATCACCTCGATCCGCAAACGGTTCGTGACCCCGGGCATGAGCCTTGGCGCCCTGTCGCCCGAGGCGCACCGCACCCTGTCGATCGCGATGAACCGCATCGGCGCCAAGTCGGATTCGGGTGAAGGCGGCGAAAGCCCCGATGACTTTACCCCGGAACCGAATGGCGACAATGCCTCGGCCAAGATCAAACAGGTTGCTTCGGGCCGCTTTGGCGTGACGGCGGAATACCTGCTGCATTGCGAAGAGCTTGAAATCAAGGTTGCGCAGGGTGCGAAGCCCGGCGAAGGCGGTCAGCTGCCCGGCATGAAGGTCACCGACCTGATCGCCAAGCTGCGCCATTCGACCAAGGGCGTGACGCTGATCTCGCCGCCGCCGCACCACGATATCTATTCGATCGAGGATCTGGCCCAGCTGATCTATGACCTGAAACAGATCAACCCCAGGGCCAAGGTGACGGTGAAACTGGTGGCGTCCTCGGGCGTTGGCACCATTGCTGCCGGCGTGGCCAAGGCCAAGGCCGACATCATCCTGATCTCGGGCCATAACGGCGGCACGGGCGCATCGCCCGCGACCTCGATCAAGTTCGCCGGTCTGCCCTGGGAAATGGGCCTGACCGAGGCGCATCAGGTTCTGGCGATGAACAACCTGCGCGAACGCGTGACCCTGCGGACCGACGGTGGTCTGCGCACCGGTCGTGACATCGTCATGGCCGCCATGATGGGCGCCGAGGAATACGGCATCGGCACCGCCGCGCTGATCGCGATGGGCTGTATCATGGTGCGTCAGTGCCAGTCGAACACCTGCCCGGTCGGAGTCTGTACCCAAGACGA
>NZ_JBFHDW010000373.1:0-2132 GCF_041584535.1 Actibacterium sp.
ATCAGCGCAGCCACAGATTGGCCGATTTGATCCGGTTGCGGATCATCTGTTCGCGCCGGGGCAGATCGGCGCGGTCGAACATGTCGCGCACCTTGTGGCCCTTGCCCTGATAGATCATCCGCTTGAACGGCTCATATTGCTTGAGCAGTTTCTTGACCTTGTTCGGGGCGCTGACGGTTTCCAGAACCTCGACCACCCGGTCGCTTTCGCGGGCATACAGCAGCGGCAGCACCCGCCAGTGACAGGTCACCTCGCCATCCATTCCGGACAGCTCGGGGCCGGGGCGGCCGCCGCCAAGGCTGGCGATCACCAGCGGCAGCGCCACCTGATCCAGCCACGGGTCGAATTCCTGACAAGCCACCGCTGCGGGCGGGTCGTCGCGGATCGCTAAAGCATAGTCCAGAAACCGCTGCGCAAAGACATGCGGACAGCGATAGTGGAACCAGCCGGCGTTGAAATACAGATAACGCTGCCAGTATTCGTCGGGCTGATCGAGGTCCAGCGTCGGCTCATACTCCAGCCCGAACCGGTCATAAAGCGCGCGCCAGATCTCGCCATAGCCGGGACCGTAAAGTTCGATCTTGGGCCAGGTGCCCTCGCGCCGCATCGAGGCCGACGGGCGGTCGAAATCGAACGGCACCGCGCCAAGCGCCCCGGTGATCAGCGTATCGGTGTCGAGAAACAGGAACGGTTCATCCTTTGGCAGGGCGAACAGGCCCTCGATCTTGTTGCCATAGGGATAGCTGTGGCCGAAATGCCGCGACTCGAAGGGCACGATTTCGGCCCCCAGTTCGGTTAGCAGGGCGCGGATGTCGGCGCTGCCGATGCGCGGATCGTTTTTCCAGCGCGGGCCGGGTTGCGGCTCGACCACGAACAGGCGGCCGCTGAAATCGGGGTCGGAATGGCGCAGCGACGCGGCCAAAAGCAGCGCCTCATATTGCAGGCGTCCGTTCTGGCCGACGACCATGATGTTGAATCTTTGGCGTTTGCCGTCTTTTGCCGCCATACTGGTTCCTGCCCGATGTTGTGGCCAAGTATAGCCGCAATGCCGGTCCGGGCCAGCCCGGATTGCTGACAGGAGGCCAGGAAATGCTGCGAAAAACGATCCTTACACTGCTGCTCTGCGCGGGCCCGGTCTGGGCGCAGAACATGACCACCGCCGCCGAGGTGCGCCCGATCCTTGAGATGACCAAGGGCAACTGGATCGCGGTGCGGGAATATGACGGCCGGGACTTGCTGTATTTCACCCATATCGCCAGCTTTCGTTGTGGCGTCGCGCAGGTGGAATACCGGGTCAATGACGGCCCGGCGCAATTGTTCGGGATGGAGCCATGCTATGACGACGAGGCCTCGCCCAACGCGCTGAAACTGCCGTCAGGTGAATTGCCTTATGTCGGCCTGCCGCTGGGCAGCGTCGAACAGGTCGAGGTGACGCTGACCTTTGACGACGGCAGCACCGACACCGCCAGCTATGAGCGGGCGGCGATCCAGATCAACTAGGCGATCCGGACCACGATCTTGCCCATCCGGTCGGGATGGGACAGCCGGTCCAGCGCATCGGCCCCCTGATCCAGCGGATAGGTGCTGTCGATCAGCGGGTCAAAGCCGCCGGCCTCGAAGCTGGCGATCAATTGCCGGAATTCGCCAACGCTGCCCATGGTCGAGCCATGCACCGATAATTGCCGGATGAACATGCGCTGCAAATCGGCGCTGGGGCTGCCGCCGGTGGTGGCGCCGCAGGTCACCAGACTGCCACCGCGCCGCAGGCTGCGCAGCGATTGGTCCCATGTCGCCGCGCCGACGTTATCGACGACCAGATCGGCACCTTCGCCATTGGTCAGGGCCAGAACCGCCTTGCTGACCGTGGTTTCGGCATAGTCGATCACCTCGAACCCTTGTGCACGCAGCACATCCAGTTTCGCCGCGCCGGTCGAGGTGACGATCACCCGCGCCCCGGCCATGCGCGCCAGTTGCGCCGCCGCCAAAGACACGCCGCCGCCCGCGCCCTGAACCATCACCACCGCGCCCGGCGCGATCGGGGTCTTGCCGAACACCATCCGCCACGCGGTCAGATAGGCCACGCCCAGCGTTGCCGCACCGTCGATATCGACCTTGCCAGAGAGGCGCAGAAC
>NZ_JBFHDW010000374.1:0-2128 GCF_041584535.1 Actibacterium sp.
GCTGCAGGATCTGGCCCGGCTGATGCCGCAATGCGCTGGCGTGCGGCGCTGGGGCTCGGCGGCTCTGGATCTGGCCTATGTCGCCGCTGGCCGCTACGACGGCTTTTGGGAACGTGGCCTGAATGCGTGGGATCTGGCCGCGGGCGTGCTATTGGTGCGCGAGGCCGGTGGTATGATCGCCCCGATCAACCCGGATGGCAACATTCTGGAAGATGGCGAAGTCATCGCTGCGAACGAGCCGATCTTCGACACCTTCGCCAAGGTCATCCGCGCCGCCTAAAGCGGGTTCCCAGCCATTAAAAAGCCCGGATTTGTGCTTAGGCTCCGGGCCATGAAAACCCTGTCCCGATTCCCGGCCTGTTGCCAGCGGTTCGCATCGGATCAATCCGGTGCGGTCACTGTTGATTGGGTGGTTCTGACCGCCGCCGTGGTCGGGTTCGGCTTTGCCGCGTCGAATTTGGTCGAACAGGGTGCCGTGGCGCTGGCCAACAGCATCACCGCTGAATTGTCGTCGATCGAGATCGTAATCGTGCCGCCTCAGGCCGATAGTGGCACCATCGCCCGCTAAGACCCCGGCCTAGCGCCGTTTGCGCGTTACCTTGGGCACGTTGCTGCGGGCATAGATCGCCTCGGGATGCGGCGGATGACCGGCATTTCGGCTCCAGAACCCCGGACCGCCCCGGCGCAGCCACACCGGCAGCATCAGCACCAGCCCCATCGCGAACCCGCCGGCATGCGCCCAATAGGCAACGCCGCCGGTTTCGGCAGTGGCCGAGGCGCCGCTGATCAGTTGCATCGCGAACCAAAAGCCCAGCATCACCCAGGCCGGAACCGAGAACACCCGGAAAAAGAACACGATAATCACCAGAATATCGACCCGCGCCTTGGGGAACATCAACAGATATCCCCCCATCACCCCGGCAATCGCCCCCGAGGCCCCGACCATCGGCACCATCGAATAGGGCTCGGCCAGATATTGCGCCATCGCCGCCGCCAGCCCGCCGGCCAGATAGAACAGCAGATAGCGGACATGGCCCAGAATATCCTCAAGGTTATCGCCAAAGATCCACAGGAACAGCATATTGCCGCCCAGATGCATCCAGCCGCCATGCAGGAACATCGATGTCAGGAACCCGTGCAGATCCTGCCCCTGCGACACCGCCGCCGGAACCAGCGCCCAATCATAGAAAAACGCCTGAACCGCGCGGTCATTGGACAGCACCGAGGAATAGCTGGCGAACACCACGACATTGATCGCGATAAGGGCCCAGGTGACATAGGGCGTGCGGTTCGACGGGTTATGATCGCGCAGCGGAAACATCGGCTTACGCTACGCGGTTGCCACGCCGGGTCAAGCGCCCGACGCCGCAGGCTGGCGGAAAAGTGAATTGACCTGAGCGCCGTCTGTGGCACCCTGAAGGGCATGAAACACGTTGCGATCCTTGCTGTTTTCCTTGGCCTTTCCGGCCCGGTTCTGGCGGAAACCTGCCCGCCGGCGCCCGATCTTGAGCCGCGCAAATCCGTGCTGTTAGATGCGGTGCGCGATGCCGAAACCGAGATGGACGCCCGCGCCCTGACCAACGAGATGTGGCTGCTGTGGACCACCGCCCCGGACAACGGCGCCCAAAGCTGGCTGGACGCCGGGATCGAGCGCCGCGCCGCCTATGATTTCGAGGGCGCGATGAAAGCCTTTGATGCGCTGATCGAATACTGCCCGGACTATGCCGAGGGCTATAACCAACGCGCTTTCGTGAATTTCCTGCGCGAGGATTTTGAAACCTCGCTGACCGATCTGGACCGGGCGCTGGAACTGTCGCCCGACCATTACGCGGCGATGTCGGGCAAGGCGATGGTGCTGCTGGGGCTGGGACAGACCGAAAACGGCTTCAGGGTCTTGCTCAAGGCGCTTGAGATCAACCCGTGGTTGCCCGAGCGCCACCTGCTGCCGCCGGAAATGCGGCCGCAATCGGGCGACGATATCTGAGCCGACTTTACTCTGACCGCCGAATGCCTATTGTCCGCCGCATCGCGCGAACCGGATGCGGGCGTGATGGAATGGTAGACATACCAGACTTAAAATCTGTTGGGCCTTGTGCCCGTGTGGGTTCGACTCCCACCGCCCGCACCA
>NZ_JBFHDW010000375.1:0-2113 GCF_041584535.1 Actibacterium sp.
ATGGTGCGCAGGCAGCCGGTGCACAGCCGCGAATTCGGCTCGATCACGCAGATCTTGATGCAGGGGCTTTCGATCTCGTCGCGTTTCCAGATGTCGTCGGTCATGCCGCGCCCCGCATATGCCGCAGCCGGTCCAGCGCCCCTTGCAGGATATAGGCGGCGGCGACGTGGTCGATGACCTCGGCGCGGCGGCGGCGCGAGGTGTCGGCCTCAAGCAGCGCCCGTTCGGCGGCGACGGTGGACAGGCGTTCGTCCCAAAAGGTGATCGGCAGGTCGGTCAGGCGGCTGAGGTTGCGGGCAAAGGCGCGGGTCGATTGACAGCGCGCGCCTTCGGACCCGTCCATGTTGCGCGGCAGGCCAAGGATCAGCCCGCCCAATTCACGTTCAGCCGCGATTTCCAGAACCCGCGCCGCATCCAGCGTGAATTTCTTGCGCCGAATGGTTTCCAGTGGCGTTGCCACCGACAGCATCCGGTCCGAGACCGCCACGCCGACGGTCTTGTCGCCCAGATCCAGACCCGCCAGCGCCGCCATCGGCGTCAGCGTCGCGGCAAACTCGGCGATATCGTCAAAGACGCTCATTCCGCGACGCCTGCCTTTTGCGCCGCCGCCAGAACCGTCGCCAGATCGGCGGGGTGCTGGGCGAACACGGTCTGGGCTTCGGCCCAGATGCCGCGGGCGCGGTCGGTTTCCCCCAACACGCCCAGTGCCCCGATCAGCCGCGCCCATTCGTCAGCGGTGCCGCCGTCAGTGGCCAGACGATCGCTCAGACGTTCGACCATGCCGCGGATCATCGCTTGCCGGTCGTCATCGCTCATGTCGCCCGCCGCCTGCATGTCGGCGGCGCTGGGGCCGGGCAGGGCAGCCGCAGGCGGGGTATAGTCGACCCCGGCCAGCATCGCCAATTCGCCGATGCCGTTCTCGATGACCGGCACCCACGGATCCGAGGGCTGGCTTTGCTCAAGCAGGCTGCGCCAGATGTTAAAGGCAAGGTCAGGCCGCCCGGTGCGCGCATACAGCACCCCGGCATAAAACAGCGCGGTGCCGTTCGTGCGATCGCGCTCCAGCGTCTGGTTCAGCGCCGCCTCGGCCTCGGGCGAGACATAGCCATCGACGGCCAAAATCATCAGTTCGCCCAAGGCGGCGAAATCCTCGGCGGTGGCATTGTCGGCCTTCAGCCCGATCAGCTTGGCCTGCGCGGCATAGGCGGCGCGATAGTTGCCCAAGCCCGCCTCGCTTTGCGCCAGCATCGCCATGCCCTGCGGATCGGTCGGGCGCTCGGCCACGACGCGGCGCAGTTCCTCGACCAGCTTGGCATAGCGCGGATCGACATCCATCGGCGGCGAGACCGGCAGACGCGCCTCGGCCTCGGCCTGACTTTCGCGGGTCTCGCGGGCGATATCGGCCAGTGCTTTGCGCTGGGCCAGCGGCATGTCGGGATAACCCGGCGCGCCCAGATAGGGATAAAGCGCCAGCGACCCCACCAGCATCACGGCCGCAATCGCCCCGGCCACCGTCAGGCTGAGCCAGCGCGGCGCGCGTTCGGATTTCGGCGCGTCCTGCGCATCTTTGTCAGCCTCAAGAATGCGGCGCGAGACCTCGATCCGCACGCGCTCGGCCTCGTTTTCCGAGATCACCCCGCGCGCCAGATCCTTTTCGACCTCGCGCAGCTGGTCCCGGTAGACCTGCAAATCATAGGTGGCGGTCGGCGCGCTTGCCATCCGCCCGCGCAGCAACGCGGCCAGCAATGCCAGCGCAATCAGCGCGGCCAGACCTGCGGCGATCAGCCAGAACCCCATGGTGCCTCCCGTTTTTCGTCCATGGGGATGTAGGCGTTTCGGCCCCGATCGGAAAGAGGCAATCCCGCCGCACCCGCCTTTCAGACCGGATGTCGCGTTTTTTTCCCCAAGTGCCGCTGGCAGTCGCGGCCAATCCGGGGCAGCATTCCATTACGAAAGGGCAGACAGCCCAGGACACGGGAATCGCCGCCATGGCCAAACAACGCTATTCGGTTTTCGCTCTTGCCCGCGAGGCTTTGCGCCATCACGCCGGCTGGCAGCGGGCGTGGCGGAACCCGGACCTCAAGCCGCGCTATGACGTGGTGATCGTCGGCGC
>NZ_JBFHDW010000376.1:0-2108 GCF_041584535.1 Actibacterium sp.
ATGATCTCCGGCGCCACCGGCGCCCTGGCGGTCGTCATGGTCGATCTGGTCGCCCGCCACGGGGTCGAATACCTGTTCGCCACCGTGGTGCTGATGGGCGTGATGCAGATTCTGGCCGGGGTGTTCCGGCTGGGCAAATTCATCCGTCTGGTGCCGCATCCGGTGATGCTGGGCTTTGTGAACGGTCTGGCGATCGTGATCTTTCTGGCGCAGATGAGCCAGTTCAAGGTCGGCGGCACATGGATGACCGGCTGGCCGCTGGTGACGATGCTGGCGTTGGTGGCGGCGACGATGGCGATCATCTGGGTGATGCCGCGCCTGACCCGCGCGATTCCCGCGCCTTTGGCGGGCATTGCGATTACCGCCGGTCTGGTCATCGCCTTTGGCATCGACGTGCCGCGCGTGGGCGACATGGCCTCGATCGAGGGTGGCCTGCCGCAATTCCACATTCCGATGGTGCCGCTGAACCTTGAGACGCTTGAGATCGTGTTTCCCTATGCGCTGATCCTTGCCGCGATCGGCCTTATTGAAAGCCTGCTGACGCTGAACCTTGTCGGGGAAATCACCGGCAAGCGTGGCGGCGCCAGTCAGGAATGCATCGCCCAGGGCACCGCCAATGTCGTGACCGGCTTTTTCGGCGGCATGGGCGGCTGTGCGATGATCGGCCAATCGATGATCAACGTGAAATCCGGCGGCCGGATGCGGCTGTCGGGCCTGACGGCGGCGCTGTTTCTGCTGCTGTTCATCGTCGCGGCCAGCCCGTTGATCGAACAGATCCCGCTGGCGGCGCTGGTGGGGGTGATGTTCATGGTGGTGATCGGCACATTCGCGTGGCAGTCGCTGACCATCATGCGGAAAATTCCGATGGCCGATGCGCTGGTGATCGTGCTGGTGACCTTTACCACCGTGGCCTATGACCTTGCGATTGCGGTTGTGGTGGGGGTGATTGTCTCGGCGCTGGAATATGCGTGGACCAATGCCAAGCGCATCCATGCCCGCGCCTATCCGACGCCCGAGGGCGCCAAGGTCTATCAGATTCAAGGCCCGCTGTTCTTTGGCTCGGCCGCCGGTTTTCTTGAGATTTTCGACCCCGAAAACGACCCCGGCCGCGTCATCATCGACTTTGTCGACAGCCGCGTTGCCGATCAGTCGGCCCTGACCGCGATCGAGACCATCGCCGCCAAATACGAGGCCGCCGGCAAGCAGGTCACCCTGCGCCACCTCAGCCGCGATTGTCACCAATTGCTCAGCAAAGCCGGGCAGTTGATGGTCGATTCCGACGATGACCCGGATTATCAGATCGCCACCAATTATTCGGTGCGCACCGGCGTGCTGGGGGCCGGGCACTGATATTTGTCTGTGGTGGACGCCTGGCCGCAAATATAGAGTCGCGGCAAGACGACTCTATCGTGGTGCGGGTATGATTCTGCCGAATAACAAGATCTTTAGCCGCCTGATCAACCTGCGCTCCAGCCCCGACCGATTGGAGCGCGCGCAACAGACTCTGGCGGCGGCGGGGCTGAGTGTTGAACGGTTCGACGCGGTCGATGGCCGCAGCGCCGACCTGACCACCCATCCCGACTATGACCCCGACATGGCGATTGCCCGCTATGGCCGGCACCTGTCTTCGGGCGAGGTGGCCTGCTATCTCAGCCACAAAGCCTGTCTTCAGGCGTTTTTCGACAGCGGCGCGCCCTATGGTCTGATCCTTGAGGACGACCTGTCGCTGCCCCCTGATTTCGCCGGTTTTCTGGATCAGTGCGTGACATGGCTGGACACCCATCATCGCGGCCGCTGGGACATACTGAACATGTGCCAGCGCGGCGACAAGGTGGCCACATCCCTGACGTCTTTCCAGACCGACGAGGGGGAAATCCACCTGTTAGCCTCGTTCTTTTTTCCGCTGAATTCGACCGGCTGCCTGTGGTCGCGCGAAGGGGCCGAGCGGTTCCTGAAGGATGGCAGCACCATCTTTGCCCCGGTCGATCAGTTCGTGAAAATGTGGTGTATCGAAAGCGGGCGCGGGCTGGCGTTGGATCGTCCGGTGGTGAACACTTTCGAGACGCCCAGCACCATAGATTATTCGGTTCAGGACGCCTATCTGGCGC
>NZ_JBFHDW010000377.1:0-2100 GCF_041584535.1 Actibacterium sp.
ACGAATCCAAAGGCAAGATCCTGCCGCGCGAGCGCATCGAGCGCTTGATCGATCCGGGCACGCCGTTTTTGGAACTCGGCGAACTGGCCGGGTTGAATATGCACAAGGGCGTTCCGCCCGGCGCCGGCATCATCACCGGTATTGGCGTGATCGAAGGCCGTCAGTGCATGATCATCGCCAATGATGCCACCGTAAAGGGCGGCACCTATTTCGGGATCACCTGCCGCAAACACGTCCGGGCACAGAAAATTGCCTGGAAAAACCGCCTGCCCGTCATCACCCTCGTGGACTCCGGCGGTGCCTTCCTGCCCGACCAGGCCAACCTTTTCCCCGACGAAGGCCAGTTCGGCTCCATCTTTCACCAACAGATCGGCATGTCTGGCGATGGTGTGCCGCAAATCGCCGTGGTCATGGGGCCCTGCACCGCGGGTGGTGCCTATATCCCCGCGCTCTGTGACGAAGTGGTGATCGTGCGCGGTCAGGGCTTTATGTATCTGGGCGGACCGGAATTGACCTTTGCCGCAACCGGCGAAAAGGTCGAAGCCGAAGAACTGGGTGGCGGCAAGATGCATTCGTCCGTCTCCGGTGTGACAGACCATTTGGCCGAAGATGACGCCCACGCTCTGGCCATCACGCGCGAAATTGTCAGCCATCTTGGCGAAAAACCCCAACCCCGCAAGACGCCCGAAACGCCCCGTGCGCCCGCCTACCCGGTCGAAGAGATTTATGGACTCATCAGCCGCGACCCCAAGGTGCCGACCGACAACCGCGAAATCGTGGCTCGGTTGGTCGATGAGAGCGATTTTCACGAATTCAAACCGCTTTATGGCGACACGATCATGACCGGCTGGGGCCGCATCCACGGCCACGAGGTCGGTATTCTCGCAAATACAGGCGTGCTTTTCGTCGAAGCCGCACTGAAGGCCACGCATTTCATCAATCTCTGCGTCCAGCGTGATATTCCGCTGCTGTTCCTGGCCGATGTGAACGGCTTCATGGTGGGCCGCGAGGTCGAGCAGATGGGCATTGCCAAGGCTGGCGCCAAGATGATCACGGCCATGTCTTCGGCCCGGGTGCCGAAATTCACAATCATCACCGGTGGCTCTTACGGGGCCGGATACCTGGCGATGCTGGGCCGCCCGTTCCAGCCGGACGCAATGTTCGCCTGGCCGACGGGACGGTCGGCGATCATGGGGCCGGAACAGGCCGCCAGCGTGCTGGCTCAGGTCCGCGCGCAGATCAACGAACGCGAAGGCAAAAGCTGGACCCCCGAGGAGGAGGAAGCCTTCAAGGCACCGATCCGCAAGGAATACGAAGATTTTCAGGGAGCCTATAATTTTGCTTCCAACCTTTGGATCGACAGCGTGATCGAGCCCTGTGAGACCCGTGACGTCATGGCGCTGATGCTGGATGTGACATCGCGCAGACCCAAGGTCGATACCAACTTCGGCGTGTTCAGGATGTGAGGAGCGAACCGTGAAAATCAAAACGCTTCTGATCGCCAACCGCGGCGAAATTGCCTGCCGGATCGCGCGCACCGCGCGGGCCAGCGGTATCACCCCTGTCGGCGTGCATTCGCAGGCCGATGCCAATGCCCTGCATGTCCGCGAGATCGGCAAATCTGTCTGTATCGGTGCCGGTCCTGCATCCGAGAGCTATCTGAAAATCGACGCGGTGATTGCCGCTGCGCAATCAGTGGGCGCGGATGCGATCCATCCCGGTTATGGCTTTCTGGCCGAAAACCCGGATTTTGCTCGTTCGGTCGAAGCCGCCGGCATGATCTTCATGGGGCCGACGCCGGAAACGCTTGAACGTTTCGGCGACAAGGCCAGCGCCAAAGAGGCCGCCGTGGCGGCCAGCGTCCCGGTGATTTCGGGCGCCGAAGGTGCGCGGTCCGATCCCGAGCAGATTGCCGAGGAGGTGCGCCAAATGGGCCTGCCGGTGCTGCTCAAGGCGGTCGGCGGCGGTGGTGGGCGCGGACAACGGCTCGTCACTGACGAGACCACGCTGGTCGAGGACATCGAAGGCGCGCTGCGCGAAGCAAAATCCACCTTCGGCTCCGAAGGGCTGCTGTTGGAGCGTTTCCTGCCCGAGGCGCGC
>NZ_JBFHDW010000378.1:0-2076 GCF_041584535.1 Actibacterium sp.
GGCGGGCAAGCCGCTGGTCGGGGTAAACCATCTGGCCGGGCATGCGCTGACGCCGCGCCTGACCGACGGGCTGGAGTTTCCTTACCTGATGCTGCTGGTATCAGGCGGGCATTGCCAGTTTCTGCTGGTCAAAGGCCCGCAGGATTTTACTCGCTTGGGTGGCACGATCGACGATGCTCCGGGCGAGGCTTTTGATAAGACCGCGCGCCTGCTGGGGCTGGATCAGCCCGGCGGCCCTGCAGTCGAGGCAGCGGCCAAAACCGGCGATGCCAAACGATTTGCCTTTCCGCGCCCGCTGTTGAACCGGCCCGGCTGTGACATGTCGTTTTCGGGCCTGAAAACCGCGCTGCTGCGCACCCGCGATCAGATCGTCGCGGAAAAGGGCGGCATCACCATTCAGGACCGCGCCGACATGTGCGCCGGATTTCAGGCTGCCGTGCGCGATGTTCTGGCCGAAAAATCGCGACGGGCGCTGACCGAATACATGGCACTGAACCCGGCCTCGCCCGCGTTGGCGGTTGCGGGCGGTGTTGCGGCCAATCAGGCCATTCGCGCTGAATTAGAGACTGTTTCCGCTGAATTCGGCGCGCGGTTTATCGCGCCGCCGCTGAAACTGTGCACCGACAATGCCGCGATGATTGCTTGGGCCGGGGTTGAATTGTTCCGCGCCGGGCAGAGGGCGGATATGTCTCTGGCTGCGCGCCCGCGCTGGCCTCTGGACAAGACCAGCCCGACAATGCTTGGATCGGGCAAGAAAGGGGCCAAGGCATGAGCAATTCGATCGGCATCGCGGGTGCGGGTGCGTTCGGCACGGCCTTGGCAATTGCGCTGGCGCGGGCAGGAACGCCCGTCTCCCTTTGGGCGCGCGACGCGGATCATGCCGCGCGGATGAAAGCGGACCGGCGGAATGCCGGGCGGTTGCCGGGCGTCAATCTGCCTGAAAACGTCACTGTTACCACGGAAATCAGCGATCTTGCCGGATCGGACGCGGTGTTGCTGGCAGTGCCGATGCAGGCCTTGGCCGGGTTTCTGACCGCCAATCAGCCGGTGCTGGACGGGCAGCCTTTGGTGGCGTGCTGCAAAGGGATTTCCCTTGAAACCGGCACTGGCCCGACGGCGATCATTCGCCAGAACTGTCCCAGATCCGAGGCCGCGATCCTGACCGGTCCCAGCTTTGCCGCCGATATCGCGCGCGGCCTGCCGACGGCGCTGACGCTGGCCTGCGCTGATGCCGAACTGGGCGGGCGGCTGCAAGCAATGCTGTCGACGCCGGTTTTGCGGCTGTATCGCAGCAATGATACCACCGGCGCCGAACTGGGTGGGGCGTTGAAGAACGTCATCGCCATTGCCAGCGGCATCGTGATCGGTGCCGGTCTGGGCGACAGCGCCCGCGCCGCCACCATGACCCGCGGTTTCGCCGAGATGCAGCGGCTGGCCCGCGCCTTTGGTGCCGAGCCAGAGACCTTGGCCGGGTTGTCGGGGCTGGGCGACATGATTCTGACCTGCACCTCGGAACAATCGCGGAATTTCCGCTATGGTCTGGCGCTGGGGCATCAGGACCGGTTTGATCCCAAGATCACCGTCGAAGGCGCCGCCACCGCGCGCGCCGTGGCCCGTCTGGCCAAGGACAAACAAATCGACATGCCGCTGACGACCATGGTCGCGGCGGTTCTGGATGGAAAATGTAGCATCAGCGACGCCACAGGAGCATTGCTGGCCCGACCCCTTAAGGAGGAATGAATGCCGCTATTTGCCGTGATCTGCAAAGACAAGCCCGGTCAGCTGGAAACCCGGAAATCGACCCGTGAAAAGCATCTTTCTTATCTGAAATCGACCGGCGTTGTGCAACAGGCCGGCCCGTTTCTGGATCAGGCCGGTGATATGTGCGGATCGCTGCTGATCCTTGATGTGGCTGATCTGGCTGCCGCTGAAGCCTGGGCCGCGGGCGACCCCTATGCCGCCGCTGGCTTGTTTGAATCGGTCAGCGTTCAGCCGTGGAACCGGGTGATCGGCTGATGGCCTATTGGTTGTTCAAATCCGAACCGAACACCTGGAGCTGGGATGACCAGCTTGCCA
>NZ_JBFHDW010000379.1:0-2059 GCF_041584535.1 Actibacterium sp.
CACCTTCGGCATGGGCCCAATAGGCAAAGGCGAACGCCCCCTCGGCCATTGCGATATCCAGATGCGTTCCCTGCCCGCTTGCCTGCCGCGCAATCAGGGCCAGCAGGATATTCATCACCGCAGGATAGGTTCCGCCTCCGATATCGGCGACCAGCCCGAACGGGGCCGTTGGCTGGTCATCCGGTCCACGACTGAGCGACAGGATACCCGCATCACCGACGTAGTTGAGGTCGTGGCCGGCGGCGCTGGCCTTTGGTCCGGTCTGGCCATAGCCGGTGATCGAACAATAGATGAGACCGGGATTGATCTTGCGCACCGCTTCATAACCAAGCCCCAACCGGTCCATCACGCCGGGACGGAACTGCTCGACCAGAACATCGGCCCTCTCGATCAAGGGGCGCAGACGTTCCACTGCGCCCCTTGACTTGAGGTCGATGGCCACCGATCGCTTGCCGTGGTTCAACACGGCAAATCCGATGCTCTCTCCGTCGATCTTGGGCTCGGTTTGGCGCGCGTCCTCGCCGACTCCGGGACGCTCGAACTTGATCACTTCGGCGCCGACCTCGGACAACATGAGCGTCGCCATCGGACCGGGAAGAAGTGTGCTGAAATCCAGCACCAGGATATCCTTGAGCGGTTGAGCCATCTTCACTGCCTCAGGCCAAGCGCGCCGCGCCGTTGTTCAGAACAACCACGTCGCGTGCCGGAATAGATGCTCGAAACCGGGCCTCGCCGTCCTCTTCCCAGATTTCGAACCGCACGGTTTCGCCGGGATAGACCGGCGCCGAGAACCGAACATCCAGACCGACAAGCCGGGCAGAATCATAGTCCAGCAACGTCTTGAGAATCGCCCGGGCCGCCAGCCCATAGGTCGCCAGACCATGCAGGATCGGGCGGTCGAACCCGACAGAACGGGCAACATCCGGGTCAGCATGAAGCGGATTGAAATCACCGCTGAGACGATAAATAAGGGCTTGGCGCGGCAGGGTATTGATATCACATACATGATCAGGCGCCCGATCAGGCAGCACTGCGGGTGCCGGACCCGCCTGGTTTTCACCGCCGAACCCCCCATCACCGCGACAGAAAGCCGACATCGCCACGCGCGCCAGTTTTTCGCCGCTGTCCGCGTCGATAATATCGCGGCTTTGGTAAATGACGGCTCCCTTGCCCTCGCCCTTGTCGGCGATAAAGTCGATCTTGCTGCGGCCGACAATTCGGCCATGTGTCGGCAGCGGCTTGTAGATGTCGAGCCACTGTTCTCCGTGCAGCACTTTCTGCCAGTTCACGCCGGTTTTCGGATTGCGCAGCCAGAAGCCCGGATACCCCAGGGTAACGGCCATAGAGGGAACCGCCTTCAGACCGTCCTCATAGACAAAGGCCAGTTCTTTCTTGTCTGTCGGATCTTCGCCGAACCCCAGCCCGAGTGCGTAAAGGATGGTATCCCGCTCGGTCAGAGTCTGCTTGATCTCTTCGAAATCCCAATTCGAAAGTGCTTCGAAATCCAGTGGCATGATCTTTCCTCCCTTGATCGCCGTCAGAGCGTGTTTCGTGACCCCAGTATTGCCGTGACCTGGCTGGACAGCACACCGCCATTGCCATGCGCCAGCGCCAGATCAATATCCTTCAACTGAATGCCCGGCGCGTCGCCACGGATCTGACGGGCAGCCTCGATCACTGTGAAGATGCCGTACATCCCGGGGTGCACGCAGGACAGGCCGCCGCCATTCGTGTTCACCGGCAACACGCCGCCAGGCGCGATGCGTCCGCCCTCGACAAAGGCCCCTCCCTCGCCCTTCGCGCAGAACCCAAGATCTTCGAGAAACAAAATCGTGTTGATGGTGAAGGCATCATAGAGCTCGACCGCCTGGATATCCGCAGGGGTCACTCCGGCCGCCGCAAAGGCGCGCGCGCCCGAGTCGCGGGCCGCGGTCACGGTGAAATCCTTCATCTGGGAAATCTGCCGGTGCGAGCTTGCCGCAGCACTGCCCAGCACATAGGCAGGTGCCTTCGGGAAATCCCGGGCGCGGTCCGCGCGGACCATTACGATCGCGCCGCC
>NZ_JBFHDW010000380.1:0-2052 GCF_041584535.1 Actibacterium sp.
GGTCATCAGGTCGTTCAGGTCTCTTACGATCATAACGGGTTACTCCGCGGCGAGTTTCAGTTCCGAGCAAACCTCTTGGACCGAGCTTTGCAGAATGGTCAGGCCCCGGGCAAAGACCTTGTCCGGGGTGGTCAGCGGGGCCAGTACCTTGACCACCTGATCCTCGTTGCCCGAGGTTTCGATGATCAGGCCGTTCTCAAAGGCGCGCGCACAGATTTCCGCCGCGAAGGCGCCCGAGCCCACGTCGACGCCCTGCATCATGCCACGGCCTTTCAGAACCGCGCCGGGGATCATGTCGGCAATGTCTTCCAAGGCGCGGGTCAGCATCGCGGCCTTGTCGGCGATCCGGGTCTGAAAGGCGTCATCGGCCCAGAATTTCTCGATCGCGATACGGGCGGTGACGAAGGCGTGGGTGTTGCCCCGGAAGGTGCCGTTGTGTTCGGCGGGACCAAAGACATCGTGCTGCGGTCGCACCAGCACCAAGGCCATCGGCAGGCCAAAGCCCGACACCGATTTGGCAAGGGTCACGATGTCAGGCGTCACGCCCATTTCCTCAAAGGAAAAGAACGTCCCCGCGCGACCGATCCCGGCTTGCACGTCATCGACGATCAGCAGGGCGCCATGCGCCTTGGCAATCGCGGCGATCCGGCGAAGCCACTCGGGCCGCGCGACGTTCAGGCCGCCTTCGCCCTGAACGGTTTCCAGAATGATCGCGGCCGGCGCGTCGATGCCGCCGGATTTGTCACTTAGCATTTTCTCAAGATAGTCGGCGGTATCGACATCGGCGCCGAAATACCCGTCAAACGGCATCCGGGTCACGCCGCCAAGCGCAACACCAGCCCCGCCCCGGTGATAGGCATTGGCCGTCGCGGCAACCGCGCCTAGCGACACGCCGTGAAAGCCGTTGGTAAAGGCGATGATATTGGTGCGGCCCGTGACCTTGCGCGCCAGCTTCATTGCAGCCTCGACCGCATTGGTGCCGGTCGGTCCGGGGAACATGACGCGATGGTCCATGCCGCGCGGCGCCAGCACATGGGTCTCGAACGCCTTGAGAAACGCCGCCTTGGTGTTGGTGTGCAGATCAAGCCCGTGGGCGATGCCGTCAGCGGAAATATGCTGGATCAGCGCGGCCTTCATGTCGGGGTCGTTATGGCCATAGTTCAGTGACGAACACCCGGCCAGAAAGTCGATATATTTGCGTCCGGTCGAATCCGTGAACTCGGATCCGCTGGCGGCGGTAAAGACCGCCTGAAAGCCCCGGCAATACGAGCGGGCGACGCTTTCTCGGCGTTTGAAAATTGCGGTATCGGCTGACAGATTTGTCGGCATGATATGTCCTTTGGATTTTCGGGAACGACGCGTTCAGGCGGCTTTGCGCTTGGGCTCCGGGAAGGTAATTGTCACCATGTGTTCGGTCGCATGGTGCCCACCAAAATGTTGGTCTTGGGTGAAGTGTTCCTGATCTGACAAGCTTGCCCCGATCGAGCGGGCGAAACTTTGGAACAGCCGCCACGAGGCGGTATTGTCTTTTGTGATCGTGGTTTTCAGGCCGGCGATATCGGCGCAGATGTCGCGTGTGACGAGATCGGCCAGCATGTCGCGCGCCAGACCGGTGCCGCGCATCTTTTGCGCGACGGCGACCTGCCAGACGAACAGCACGGCCTGTCCGGGTATGATATGGCCGGAAATCCAGCCAACGATCTCACCGTCAAGTTCGGCCACCACGCAAGTCTCGGCAAAATGATCGGTCTGAATCAGGTTGCAATACATCGAGTTCTCATCAAGCGGCTTGCAAGCGCGCACCAGGTCCCAAATAGCAGCCCCATCCGTCACCAAAGGTTGGCGCAGACAGGGCATTCCTGTTCGAGGATTGTTTTCGTCGGCATGCATTGAAATGGCGGCCTTGATGATTGCTTCGAACAATCAACTATATTAAGCGCGAGTAAAATTCAACTAACGAAGTAAAATTATGCATAAAACAGCGAAAATATAAGGAAAAATGCGAATATAGTTAGCCTATGGGAAGAGGTATTCTGAAATATAAATTAGTAA
>NZ_JBFHDW010000381.1:0-2048 GCF_041584535.1 Actibacterium sp.
AGCTCAGGGACGAGATCGCACAGGTTCTGGATGATCTGCGTGCGGCGGGCGTGGATTTCGTCACCATCGGCCAATACCTGCAACCCACGCCAAAGCATCACCCGGTCAAGCGCTATGTCAGCCCCGAGGAATTCGCCAACCTTGAAGCCTTGGCGCGTGGCAAGGGGTTCTCGATGGTTTCGGCCAGCCCGCTGACGCGCTCAAGCTATCACGCGGCGGAAGATTTCGCGCGCCTCAGGGCCGTGCACGCATCAGGAGCAAAAGCATGACGAAAACCCAATTCGCGGTGCAAATGGGCATGGGAACCGACTTGAAAGGTCAGGACTATACCAAGGCGGCCTGCCGGGCGGTTGATGACGCGCTGCATCGGAATTTCCTGTCCGTGGCCGCGGCGTTTGGATTTCCGCACGAGGCGATGATCGTCGATATTCGCGTCGGCGTCGGGCAACCCGGCAAGGTCGATCTTGAGGCGGTCAAGGCCCGCGCGCCCGTAGGCACGGTTTCGGCTCAGGCCGTTCGGGGCGGTCTGGATACCGAAATGCGCGGCCATATGACAATCGTCGCGAATGCCATCGTCACCGTGTCGTTCGATGTCACAAAGGAGACCTGAACAATGCAGCCATTGATCTTGGAACTGGGCATGGGCGCAGACGTTCACGGCAAGGACCTGACCAAAGCGGCGTTACGGGCCATTTCCGATGCGATCCGGCACAGCTCGTTAACCCTGTTCCACGCCTATAAACACCCCTCTGAAATGGTGGTCGAGGTGACGATCGGGGTGCAGGCCCCGGACGAGGTGGACAAAGCGGCAGTGGCGGCGGCTTTGCCGTTCGGCACGGTCAATGTCACGGTGGTCAAAGGCGGGCTGGATGATCGCGGCATGGGCGGCGCCGAGGATATTTCGCTTGCCGTGGCCAGCGTAAAGGCATGGCTGGATACCAGCGACCATCCCTTCGCATTGGTGAAATAGCGGCGCGAGCCCCCCCGCGCCGCATATGCCTGTCAGGCGTTCCACGCCCCGTCATTGTTCAGGATCGCGCCCGTGACGTTGTCGGTGTTCGGGCCGCAAAGATAGGCCACCATTTCGGCAACCTCTTCGGGGCGGCCATAGCGCCCGATGGGCGATCTGGGCAGCATCGCTTCGGCAAGGGCGCCGTCCTCGGGGTTCATATCGGTGTTGATCGGACCGGGCTGAACGCAGTTGACCGTAATGCCCTCTGCCGCCAGATCGCGCGCCCAGGCACGGGTCAGGCCAGCCATGGCGAACTTGGTCATCGAATAAAGGTCGATGCCGGGGTAAGGGACGGTTTCACCAAAGATCGAGCCGATATTCACGACACGGCCGCCAAGACCCATCTGGCTGACGGCGGCCTGGGTCAGGAAAAACACCCCCTTCAGGTTGACGACGATGTTCCGGTCAAAGTCTTCCTCGCTACAGTCCTTCAGGTCCACCGCCGTCAGAACGGCGGCATTGTTGACCAGAATGTCGATCCCCGCCGGTCCGGAAAAGTGGTTCATGATCAGATCCTTGCCCGCTGACAGATCGCCCGCGTCGCATTGGATGGCCTTGGCATCGACCCCGTAAGCGCGGCAGGCATCGACAACACCGGACGCGGCGCTTTCATTGTTCTGATAGGTGATGACGATATCCGCGCCGGCCTGTGCCAGCCGTTTGGCAACCGCCGCGCCGATCCCCCGGGTGCCTCCGGTGACAAGTGCGGTCTTTCCGTTCAATGATGAATTGGTTTGCAAATCTTCCTCCCTGATTGCCGCGACGGGGTGCTTCCAGCCGGAAATACCCGTCGCCCATCAGGGATGCAGCAACGACCATGCCAATATCGCGGGCCGCCAAGCGGGCTGACTGAGTCACCGACCGGCGCGGATAAGGCGCATCGGTCCGCTTATCGCTATTGGCCTGCGCCCATGTCCAGAACGCGCGGTTCGATCTTTCCGCCGTCCTCGATAGCGGCGCCGGGCTAGTCGGTGCGATGGTCCGGCAAGACCTTATCGGGGATCAGCGACGCTTATTCGTCGAGCGACCTGATATA
>NZ_JBFHDW010000382.1:0-2038 GCF_041584535.1 Actibacterium sp.
CAACGACGTCTGGGAACAGATGAAGAAGCATGTGCCCATGGAGAACGGCAAGCCTGTGCATCCCATCAAGGCCGATTACCTGAAGCCGGTCGTCGAGCAATACAAAAAGGAAGGCAAGCCCTTCAAGATGGGCATGGTCTTCCCGGTGTCGACCCACAACTATGAACGGCGCTACTGGCTGGCTGCCGGTGGTATCCAGCCCGGCTATTACAGCCCCGATAACGTCAGCGGCCAGATCGCTGCCGAGGTTCTGCTGTCGGTGACCCCGCCGCCGCAAATGCCCGCCACTCTGGAAGCCGGCACCATCTATGGCTACTGCGTCGGCGAGCCGTGGAACCAGGCCGCCGTGTTCAAAGGCATCGGTGTGCCGGTCGTGACCGACTATGAGCTGTGGAAGAACAACCCGGAAAAAGTGTTCGGCATCACCGCCGAGTTCGCCGAGGAATATCCGAACACCACGCTGGCCATGACCAAGGCGCTGATCCGTGCCGCGATCTGGCTGGATGAAAACGACAACGCCAACCGCCCCGAGGCGGTGGAGATCCTGTCGCGGTCGGAATATGTCGGCGCCGATTACGAAGTCATCGCCAACTCGATGACCGGCACGTTCGAATATGAAAAAGGCGACAAGCGCGACGTCCCCGATTTCAACGTGTTCTTCCGCTATAACGCCACCTATCCGTTCTATTCGGACGCCGTCTGGTATCTGACCCAGATGCGCCGCTGGGGCCAGATCGCCGAAGCCAAGCCCGACAGCTGGTATGACGAAGTCGCCAAGTCGGTCTACAAGCCGGAAATCTATCTGGAAGCCGCCAAGCTGCTGGTCGAAGAGGGTCTGGCCGATGCTGCCGACTTCCCGTTCGACAGCGACGGCTACAAGGCGCCGACCCCGGCCGAGGATGTCATCGATGGCATCGGCTATGACGGCAAACACCCCAACGCTTATCTCGACAGCCTGCCGATCGGCCTGAAGGGCGATCAGACCGTCGTCGGTAACGAAGTTCAGGGCTAAGGCCCGGGCGCGGGCGGCGGCCCTCCGCCGCCCCGCTTTACAGAATTCAAGGATGAGACACATGACCGCGATTGATCCCGAAGCGCTGAACGCCTCCGAGGCACGCGAAGCCCGCCGAGCCCGGATGTTTACCCGTATCAACAAGGCCGACGGCTGGTTCAGGGTTCTTGGCCTGAGCTGGGTGACGCCGGTCCTGAAAGCTATTGCCGGGGACAACCCCAAGGCACAACTGAAAGAAATCTGGCGGCTGCTGGGCGTTCCGGTTCTGGCCATCGTCGGGTTTCTGCTGGTCTGGGGGGCGCTTGCACCGAAGGTGCAGACCTCGTTGGGGGCGATCCCCGGACCCGCTGCTGTCTGGGAACAAGTGATCGTCCTGCATCAGGACCACATCGCCGAGCGCCAGAAGGCCACCGATTTTTATGACCGCCAGGACGAACGCAATGCCAAGCTGGTCGCCGCGGGCAAGGAAGACATGGTGAAATACCGCGACTATACCGGCAAGCCGACCTATTACGATCAGATCTGGACCTCGATCAAAACCGTGTTCTTCGGCTTTCTGCTGGGCACGATCGTCGCGGTGCCGCTGGGGATCGCCTCGGGGCTGTCGCCCTCGGCCAATGCCGCGATGAACCCGCTGATCCAGATTTTCAAGCCGGTGTCGCCGCTGGCATGGCTGCCGATCGTCACGATGATCGTTTCGGCCACTTATACGACCTCGGACGGGATGTTCTCGAAATCCTTCCTGACCTCGGCCATCACCGTGACCCTGTGTTCGCTGTGGCCGACGATCATTAACACCGCGCATGGTGTGGCCTCGATCGACAAGGATCTGGTCAACGTGTCCAAGGTGTTGAAAATGAACACCTATACCAAGATCATTAAGCTGGTTCTGCCGTCGGCCCTGCCGCTGATCTTTACCGGCCTGCGTCTGTCGCTTGGTGTGGGCTGGATGGTTCTGATCGCCGCCGAGATGCTGGCGCAGAACCCGGGTCTGGGCAAATTCGTCTGGGATGAATTCCAGAACGG
>NZ_JBFHDW010000383.1:0-2021 GCF_041584535.1 Actibacterium sp.
GGCGGGCTGAAGATCGTCGAATGCGCCGAAGGCGTCACCGAAGACGACCTGCGCGCCTCGACCGAGGCGACGATCGTCAACTAAGACGCCATCGCAGAGCAAAGCAAACGGGGGCCACGGCCCCCGTTTTCGTTTCAGTTGCCGGGCAGATTGAACACACAACCATCCGACACAAGCTCGGGCGGGGTCATGCACAGCCCGCGCGCCACTGTCCACGCGGCCAGCACCCGGGGCACGTAATCGCGGGTTTCGGCATAGGGCGGCACACCGTTGTTTTGCCGCACCGCGCCCTCGCCCGCGTTATAGCTGGCCAGAACCAGCACCGGATCGCGGCCGAATTCCTCCATCAGCCAATCCAGATAGGCAACGCCGCCCTTGATGTTCTCGGTCGGCAAGGCGCTGTTTTCGACGCCGAACCGGGCGGCAGTGTCAGGCATCAACTGCATCAGCCCGGTCGCGCCTTTCGGGCTTTGTGCTTTGGGGTCACCATGGCTTTCGACCCCGATCACCGCCAGCACCAAGGCCGGCGACACCCGCGTGCCCACCGTCGCGGTCAGAATGTCGATGCCGTAAGCGCGGGCCAGATCCTGCATCATCTGCAACCGGGGCGCAGGCACCATTGTGCCGTCCGGCCCATCGCGCAACGCCTCGACCGCCGGGGCCAGCCGCCCAGGCCCGCTATCCGCCAATGCGGGCGAAACCCGCTGCCAATACCACGCCAGATCGCCGATGGCGGCTTCGGGCGCGAGGTCAGGCGTGGCTTCGGGCAGGTGCATCGGCGCCGGAAGAATGGCCGGTGGGGCGATCTGAACAGTGATCAGGCGATTGGCCCCCGCCACAGGCGGCTTGACCCGGCGAAAGCTGAACTCGGGATAGGGCGGCGGCGTGTCGGCCAGCACAGCGCCATAACACAGCACGGCCGTAACACAGGCCAAAAGACGAAATCCGGTCATTTTCAGGGGTCCTGCTCTGCCCTGTTTGTTTCCAATACAGTCGCACAGACCCGGCTGAAACACCAATAATTTACTGATTCACAACGCTTGTGCCGGGGCTTTCCGCACGCATAAGGCGACAAAATGCACCGTTAACCAGCAGTAATTGAAATTTTATACGTTTTTTTATTGTATATTATCAATTGGTTACGATTTTTTTGACCACCCGCCAAAATTGTCCAACCCTTGCCCAATTCCCGCCGCAATGCCGGGGCGTAATGCCCCCATACCCAAACGGCACATCAAGGCCGTTGAGTTGAAGACAGAGCTTATACACCTTGAAAGGGACCAAGACATGAAACTGTTTGAAATGATCAAGAACTTCCACAATGACGAATCCGGCGCCGTGACCGTTGACTGGGTTGTGCTGACCGCTGCTGTTGTGGGTCTGGGCTTTGCCGTGATCTATGCCGCCGACGATGGCATGACCACTCTGGCAACCGCGATCTCGACCGAGCTGAGCGCCGTTACCCCGAGCGCCGGCAACTAAGTCAGACACGCCTGACACCTGAAAATTCAACGCCGCGCCCAGTCATGGGTGCGGCGTTGACTTTCATAAACTTGCACCAAAGCGCCACAATTCTGCCGCAAAATGGTCCGGGTATTACCCTATTTCTGTTCCATTAAGGCCACGGGTCGACTGTTGCCGTCAAAGCGGATCGGTCGAGTGGGGTTGATTGTCTGTTGGGGGACGCAATGCGTGCCATTCTGAGCCAGTTCCTGCAAGATCAAAGCGGCGCCGTTACCGTCGACTGGGTCGTACTGACCTCGGCTGTTGTCGGCCTTGCCTTTGGGATCATCTATATCTTTGCAGATGGTAACCAGACCCTTGCGGACGCGATGTCCGACCAGGTTGGCGCGATCAACGTCTCTGCTGGCAACTGATCCCTTCTTCCCTTTCGAATGTCGCCAAATCGGAAAAAATCCGCCGTATAGTCGCGGTATGTTCGTTTTTTTGCCCCAATTTGGCGGGACTATAAAGGCTACAGGTGCGCCCGGAACTGCGATTCCGGGATCTATGCGTAGTGA
>NZ_JBFHDW010000384.1:0-2018 GCF_041584535.1 Actibacterium sp.
CACGCCCATCAGCACCACGGTGGCGAACAGGTATTCGACCCCATGATCGGCAACCAACGCCACCATCACCACCGCCAGCGCCCCGGTCGCGCCCGAGATCATCCCCGGCCGCCCGCCGATCAGCGCCGTGATCAGCCCGACCAGAAATGCCGCGTAAAGCCCGACCAGCGGATGCACCCCGGCGACAAAGGCAAAGGCCACAGCCTCGGGGACAAGGGCCAGTGCCACGGTCAACCCGGCCAGAATCTCGGTCTTGATCCGCGCCGGAGTCAGCCCCTTGGGCGACATCGACAGCGAGGCAGGCGAATAACGGTCCGCAAAAGCGGAAAGCAGGGATCGGGACAAGGGATCGTCCTTTTGATTGAAAGACTGTGCGCGCGCGGGTTGCATAGCCGAGAATGCCGCCGGTGGAAACCGCTGCACCGCAGAAAAACCGCGCCCTTCTCAACGAAGGACCGGCTCAAACCGGTTTTCCTGCGCCCTTCCCGGCCCTACAAAGGTCAGGGAACAACCATGAAGGGTGAGTCTGATGGCACGGATGATCGGAGTGATTGGCGGGTCCGGGGTCTATGACATTCCGGGGCTGATGGGCGCGGAATGGCAGACGATTGAGACCCCGTGGGGCGCGCCGTCGGACCAGATCCTGACCGGGTCGCTGAACGGCACCGACATGGCGTTTCTGCCCCGGCACGGGCGCGGCCATGTGCATTCGCCCAGCACCGTGCCCTACCGCGCCAATATCGACGCGCTGAAGCGGCTGGGCTGCACCGATGTGGTGTCGGTCTCGGCCTGCGGGTCATTCCGCGAGGACATGGCGCCGGGCGATTTCGTCGTCGTGGATCAGTTCATCGACCGCACCTTCGCGCGCGAGAAATCGTTCTTTGGCACCGGCTGCGTGGCGCATGTGTCAGTGGCGCATCCGACCTGTCCGCGCCTGTCGGCGGCGTGCCTTGGCGCCGGGCGCGATGCGGGTATCACCATGCATGACGGCGGCACCTATCTGGCGATGGAGGGGCCGCAGTTTTCGTCGCTGGCGGAATCGAAGCTTTATCGCGAGGTCTGGGGCTGCGACGTGATCGGCATGACCAACATGCCCGAGGCCAAACTGGCCCGCGAGGCCGAGCTTTGCTATGCCTCCGTCGCCATGGTCACCGATTACGACAGCTGGCACCCCGAGCACGGCTCGGTCGATATCGCCACCATCGTCGCCATCCTGCATGGCAATGCCGACAAGGCCCGCGCCCTGATTGCCCGCCTGCCCGCCCTGCTGGGCGCGCCCGCGCCCTGCGCCGATGGCTGTGACCGGGCGCTGGAACACGCGATCCTGACCGCCCCCGACAAACGCGATCCGGCGGTGCTGGCGCGGCTGGACGCGGTGGCCGGGCGGGTGCTGCGATGACGCTTGAACTGTGGCTGGCCTTCGTTGCCGCCTCGGCGGTGCTGCTGCTGATCCCCGGCCCGACGGTGCTGTTGGTGCTGAGCTATGCGTTAAGCCAGGGGCGGCGGGTGGCGGTAGCCTCGGCCCTTGGGGTGGCGCTGGGGGATCTGACCGCGATGACGGCGTCGCTGTTGGGGCTGGGGGCGCTGGTGCTGGCCTCGGCCACGGTGTTTCAGGTGCTGAAATGGTTCGGCGCGGCCTATCTGGTGTGGATGGGCGTGCAACTGCTGCGCAAGGGCGGACACGCGGTGCCCGATACAGGCGCCCTGCCCCCGGCGATCCCGGCGGGCCGGGTGTTTCGCCATGCGGCGGCGGTCACGGCGCTGAACCCGAAATCCATCGCGTTCTTCATCGCCTTCGTGCCGCAATTCCTGCGCCCCGAGGCCGCGCTGGCCCCGCAATTCGCGCTGTTGATCGCCACGTTCGTCAGCCTTGGGGCGCTGAACGCGCTGGCCTATGCCCTGTTGGCGGACCGGCTGCGCCGCGCCATCGCGCGCCCCGGTATTCTGACCTTGCTGACCCGCGCCGGTGGTGTCACCTTGATCGGCATGGGGGTTCTGACAGCGACCCTGCGCCGGGC
>NZ_JBFHDW010000385.1:0-2015 GCF_041584535.1 Actibacterium sp.
CGTCCTGCGCGGCGGCGGCGACATCGGTGCCGGTCAGATCGGCGTTCAGATCAGCATAAGCGGTGATCTTGGCGGTGTCCCACGGCTCAAGAATACCGGTCTCGACCCATTTGGTCACCGACCCGGCGCAGACATGGCTGACATCGGCCTTGAAGCCCGAGCGCAGCTTTTGCAGCGCTTCTTCTTCGTCGCCGAAGAAGGCAAAGCGCGGGCTGTCGCCGTTCTTGGCGATATAGGTGCTATGGAACGCCGGGTCTTCGAAGCCGGAGTAATCGAACACCAGCAGATCGGAATCTTCGGCGCTGGCGGTCGACGCGATGGCGCAGAACGCCACGCCGGTCAGCAGTTTTTTCATCACAGTCATTCACATCCCTCCTGTTGGGGTGCAGTTGCATCGAAGCGACGCTAGAACCAGTTTTCGTGTCTCACAAGGGGGTAAAATGCCGCCCGGCAAGAATGCCGCGTTCACGCGCCGTGGCCGTGACCCTGCGCCGGGGATTTGCGTAAATCACGGGCAGCCCGGACCGCGCGGGCCAGTTGCTTGGTTTCAGCGCAAAGATCGTCCAGACAGGTCTCGGCGGCGGCGCCGTCGCGGGCCTCCAGCGCATCGGCCAGCGCGGTGTGCAGCGCGATGATCCGGGCGCGGTCGCGGGCCGAAAAGGTGATCATGTTCATTAGCGGTTGCATGCCCTCGATCGCCCCGGCCAGATGCCACGACAGCACCGGATTGCCCGCGCCATCGACCAGCGCCCGGTGAAAGGCCACGTCGGATTCGCAAAAGCGTTCGTCGCTGAGACCGGGCTGGGATTGCCGGTGGATTTCAGCCCGCATTGCCGCCAGATGATCGGGGCTGCGCCGCTGGGCCGACAGCGCGGCACAGGCGCGTTCCAGCGCATAGCGGGCCTCGCAGGCGGTGTCGAAATCAATGGCGTTCATCGACAAGAGCAGCGTGGCGGTGGTGACCTGTTGGCCATATGCCTCGTCATATTGCAGGCGGTTCACGAAGGCGCCGCCGGTGGCGCCGCGCTGGGTGCGGATCAGGCTTTGCGCCGCCAGCCGTTTCAAGGCCTCGCGCACCGTGGGCCGCGAGACGCCAAAGGTCTCGGCCATCTCGGATTCCGACGGCAGGCGCTCGTCCACGATCAACCGGCCGTCGATGATCGCGTTGCGGATCGCGCTGGCGATCTGCGCCGACAGGTCATGGTCCGGGCTAAGTTCTGTTTTCATCGGGCGGGGCCTGATCCGGAAATTATCAATTGTCAGACAATTAAATGTATGACATTTTATTCGCTAAGTCATGCCAAACTTGCGTCATCGGCGCAAGCGGGGGAACGCGGGGGGCATATGAACAGAATTCAGGTCAACTCCAGCCAAATCGCGCTGCGCCGGGCCGGTGAGTCCGGGCCGCCGGTGATCTGCCTGCATTGCTCCAGCAGCCACAGCGGCCAGTATAAGCCGCTGCTGGCCGAGCTGGCGCCGCGCTATCGGCTGGTGGCGCCGGATCTGCACGGTTATGGCCAAAGCGACCCGCTGCCGCATGACGGTCAGCCGTGGTTCGTCTATGATCGCGCCATGGTTGGGGCGCTGCTGGATCAGTTCCCCGGTGAAAAGGTGCATCTTGTCGGGCATTCGCTGGGCGGGGTCACGGCGTTTTTCGCCAGCCGCGAATGGCCCGAGCGTATCGCCAGCCTGACCCTGATCGAGCCGGTTCTGTTCTCGCTTCTGGCCGAGGCCGGGCTGGATGAGGTAGCCGAGGGCTATCGCACCTCGTCCGAGGTGCAGGGCTATCTGCGGCTGAAGATGCCCGAACGCGCCGCGCAGTATTTCGTCGATTTCTGGTCCGGCAAGGGCGCTTGGGCGGCGCTGGATGACGGCACCCGGCGCTATATCACCGACACGGTCGATCGGGTCGCCGATGACTGGACCGGGGTGCTTGTCGATCTGCCTGAACAAGCCGGGATAAGTGATTGTTCCGCTTTTGGAATGCCGGTTCAACTGATCCGCGGCGGCGCGTC
>NZ_JBFHDW010000386.1:0-2001 GCF_041584535.1 Actibacterium sp.
GGCCCTTTAGCCGCCTTGGCGAACACGACCCCGAACGCATCGCGCAGGTCGCCGATCAGATCTCGGGCTTCATGTTCCACAACAATTGCGAGAACGCCGATTTCGACCGGTTCGACGCCATGCTGGGCCTGATCGAACAGCGCTTTGGCTTTCTGATCCGGCAGATGGACTGGATCAGCCTTGGTGGCGGCATCCATTTCACCGGCGAGGACTATCCGATCGACAAACTGGCCGAGCGGCTGAAACGCTTTGCCGGCGAAAATCAGGTGCAGGTCTATCTGGAACCGGGCGAGGCGGCGATCACCAACTCGACCACGCTGGAAGTCACGGTTCTGGACACGCTGTTCAACGGCAAGAATCTGGCCATCGTCGATAGCAGCATCGAGGCGCATATGCTGGACCTGCTGATCTATCGCGAAAGCGCCAGGATGCTGCCGAATGCCGGTCCCGAAGAATGGATGATCTGCGGCAAATCCTGCCTTGCCGGCGATATTTTCGGCGAGTTCCGCTTTCCCGCACCGATCAAACCGGGCGACCGTCTTAGCATTCAGGACGCCGCCGGTTACACAATGGTCAAGAAAAACTGGTTCAATGGCGTGAAAATGCCGGCGATTGCCGTTAAAGAACTGGATGGAGCCACGCGTCTTGTGCGCGATTTCGGCTATGATGATTTCGCGGCAGCCCTGTCGTGATGCCCGCGCCCTTGGCGCACCGGAAACCAAAGGGGGTCTCTTGAGTTGAAAAAGAACGTACTCATCATCGGCGCTGGCGGCGTCGCTCAGGTCGTGGCGCATAAATGCGCGCAAAACAACGATGTGCTTGGCGATATCCATATTGCCAGCCGGACGCTTGGCAAATGCGAAGCGATCCTTGAGTCGGTCCGTGAAAAAGGCGCGATGAAAACCGAGGGCGTTCTTCAGGCTCATCAGGTCAACGCGATGGACAGCGCGGCGGTGGCCGATCTGATCCGCGAGACCGGCGCGGAAATCGTCATCAACGTCGGCTCGGCCTTTGTGAACATGACGGTTCTGGACGCCTGTATTGAAACCGGCGCCGCCTATATCGACACCGCGATTCACGAAGACCCGACCAAGATCTGCGAAACGCCGCCTTGGTATGGCAATTACGAATGGAAAAAACGCGATCTCTGCGCTGAAAAAGGCGTGACCGCGATCCTTGGCGCCGGGTTCGATCCGGGCGTGGTGAATGCCTATGCGCGCTTTGCCATCGACATGATGGACGAGGTGAAATCGGTCGACATCATCGACATCAACGCCGGGTCGCATGGCAAGTATTTTGCCACCAATTTCGACCCCGAGATCAACTTTCGCGAATTCACCGGCGTCGTTTACTACTGGGAAGACGGCCAGTGGAAAGAAAAGGCGATGTTCGAAACCGGCCATGACTGGGATCTGCCGGTGGTGGGCACTTGCCGCGCCTATATGTCGGGCCATGACGAAGTGCATTCGCTGGCCGCCAACTATCCGCAAGCCGATATCCGGTTCTGGATGGGGTTCGGCGACCATTACATCAACGTCTTTACCGTGCTGAAAAACCTTGGCCTGCTGTCGGAACAGCCGGTGATCACCGCCGAGGGCCAAGAGGTTGTGCCGCTGAAAGTGGTCAAGGCCGTGCTGCCCGATCCGTCCAGCCTTGCGCCGAATTACACCGGCAAGACCTGCATCGGCGATCTGGTCAAAGGCACCAAGGACGGCAAACCGTTCGAAGTGTTCGTCTATAACGTCGCCGACCACAAAGAGGCCTATAACGAGGTCGGAAGCCAAGGCATCAGCTATACCGCTGGCGTGCCTCCCGTTGCCGCCGCGATGCTGGTTGCGACCGGCGAATGGGACGCCCACACGATGAAAAACGTCGAAGAGCTGGACCCGAAGCCGTTCTTCACCATTCTCGACCGGATCGGCCTGCCGACACGGATGCAGATCGGCGGTCTGGGCGGCGAAGACAAAGCCTGGAACGCATAAACGAAAGGCCCGGGCCACC
>NZ_JBFHDW010000387.1:0-1962 GCF_041584535.1 Actibacterium sp.
CGCCGCGCGCCGAAACAAGTTGAATACCATCTGCAATGCTCCTCGGTTGTCTGTGCGGCGCATGTCGGACACACAGCCCTTTCAATGGCGCCCCGACAAAGAGCACCCCATCCCGCGTCGATTTTGGTAAGTCGGCCGTTACAGGCTGCGCACGCGCGGCCGCCGCCAATGCGCGGCCGGTTCGATCATCAGATCGTGGATTGCCCAGACCAGGGCGTCGACCCGGTCCGGGCTGCCCTTGCCGCGAAACCCCTGCGGCGTCATCAGGCACATCTGGTCCTCAAGCGCCCCAAGCCCGCGCAGATGCGCCACGCGCCCCTGCTCATACAAAGCCGCAACCGGCTCGGCCCGCGCCGCCTTGCCGCGACTGGCCCGCACCCCGCGATAGGGGATCAAAGGGTCGATCTGGCGCAGCACGGTTTCAACCAGATCACCGCCCTGATTGACCTCGGCCACCAACCGCTCGGCGCCATGACGCTCCATCGCGGCGATCGCGGCCTCGGCCCAGGTGGTGGGCGACGCGGCGGTCACGCTGGCATCCTCCAGCACAACCGCACGCCAGTCCTGCGGGTCACCCTGAACCCGCGCGCCCACCACCAGAATACCGCAAGCATCCGAGCCGCTATGCCCCGTCACCGGCGGATCAACGGCCACCACGACGCGATCCATTTCAGGCGCGGCGTCGATCCGCGTCGTTTCCAGCATCGCACTGGTCCAGAGCGCACCCTCCACCGCCTCCAACAACACACCGTCCAGTTCCTGCCGACCCAACCGCGTGCCCGCATAGCGCGCCCGCACCTCGTCCAGAAACGAGGCCGCCAGATAGGCCCGGTTCGCCTCGGTCGGGGCATGGGTGGTCACGGTCGAAGGATTATCCAGAATGGCCCGCAGCACCGGGACATTGCGCGGCGTTGTCGTCACGCATTGCCGCGGGTGCGGTCCCAGCCGCAGCCCGAATTGCAACATGTCCCAGGCGTCCTCGGCCTTTTTCCACTTGGCCAGTTCATCGACCCAGGCCGCGTCGAATTGCGGCCCGCGCAGGCTTTCGGGCTCATGCGCCGAAAACGCCTGCGCCACCGCGCCATTGGGCCAGACCAACCGCTTGCGCGTGGCCTCCCATTTCGGGCGGCGATCGGGCGGCGAACAGGCCAGAATGCCGCTCTCGCCGAACACCATCACCTCGCGCACCTGATCCAGCGTCTCGCCCACCAGCGCCACGCGCCGTGACCCGCCCGGATCCATAGGCCGAGACCCCTCGACCTGCGCCCGCACCCATTCAGCCCCAGCGCGGGTCTTGCCCGCCCCGCGCCCGCCCAGGATCACCCAACTGCGCCAGTCGCCCTCGGGCGGCAATTGATGCGGCAAGGCCCAGAACTCGAACAGGTAAGGCAACACCAACAGCGCCCCCTCACTCAGCCCCGTCAGGAATTCCGCCTGCTCCTCGGGCGTGGCGCAGGCAATCCAATCGGCGCCCGATCTCAGCCCGTGCCCCGGCAAGGTCGAGCGCATAGTCGTGAACTGCCCCGGTTTCGCTTCGGATCCGCTTTTCAACTTTCGACCTTTCGTCAAATGCGGTCTGGGCGGCCTTGTTCAGATCACCCAGAGCCCTACTCAGCTCTTTTGCCCGGGCCGATCGGCCCGCCGCTATTTCGCTTATCAAGGTGTCCAGCACCGCAATCGTGCGCGCGTAATGCGCCTCGGCCGCTGCCAGAACCGCCTGCGCCGCGTCCTCGCCCCCGATGGGAGAAATCAGTGTCATATGGTTAAAACCGCCCCTCATGCCGCTCCGCACGAGTAAATTGAAAAAGCGGCGCCGGGGGTGACCCCGTGCCGCTTGCCCAATTCTTCCAGCTTGAATGAATGTATACTTTAGAGCGTTCGCAAAGTCAAGAAGTTTTGTGTTAACAATAGGTTAACATCAACTTTCCGGCGCGGATCGGGGCGCTGCCCCGAACCCCGGAG
>NZ_JBFHDW010000388.1:0-1958 GCF_041584535.1 Actibacterium sp.
GCACGCTGGCGCCGCTTTGGGTGCGCAAGATCCCCAAGAAAGAAGCGGTTGAGACCGCGATGCATTTTCTGGAAAAGGTAAAAATCCCCGAGCAGGCCAACAAATATCCCGGCCAGTTGTCCGGCGGCCAGCAACAGCGCGTGGCGATCGCGCGGGCGCTGTGCATGATGCCGCGGGTGATGCTGTTCGACGAGCCGACCTCGGCGCTGGACCCCGAGATGATCAAAGAGGTTCTGGATACCATGATCGAGCTCGCCGAAGAGGGCATGACCATGCTGTGCGTCACCCACGAGATGGGCTTTGCACGTCAGGTCGCCAACCGGGTGATCTTTATGGATCAGGGCCAGATCGTCGAACAGAACGAGCCGGAAGAATTCTTTAACAACCCGAAAAGCGAACGGACCAAGCTGTTCCTCAGCCAGATTCTGGGCCACTAGGCCCGGTTTAGTCGGTCATGTCGGCGGGGATCGCAAAGTCGATCACCTTGCCGATGCCGGGCCGCAGGTCGGACCATCGCGGAATATCGAACCCGGCCACCATCGTGGCGCAGGTCGGAAAATCGCGAAACCGCGGGTGGCGGGGGATTTGCGCCAGCAATTGCTGGGCAAAATCGCTGATCCCGGGGTTATGTCCCAAAATCATCACCGTCGGCGGCACACAGCTTTGCAGAACCCGCATCATGCGGGCGGCACTGGCGTGATACAGGCTGGGCTCGGGGCGCAGCGGCGGCAGGTCCGAGCCAAAGGCCGGGGCCATCCTGTCCCATGTCTCAAGCGTGCGCCGTGCGGTCGAACTGACCACCAGCGACGGGCGGTGGCCATGCGTGGCCAGAAACCGCCCCATCAGCGGCGCCGAAGCCCGGCCGCGTTTGTTCAGCACCCGATCGTGATCGTCCGCAAACGGGTCATCCCAGTCGGATTTGGCATGACGAACAAGGATCAGGCGAAGGGTCATGGGTGAAACGAGGCCATATGAAATGCGGATTGTTCCGCCATCCTGCCATAGCTTTGGCTGATCGGACAGGCCCGGCGTGCCGCACAACCTGTTTCCAGACAGGCGCGGCCTTGGGGCTGGTCCAGAAACGCGTGGCAGGCCGGGATATCATAGATCTCGCCCAGCGCATCGACCGGGCAGGCGGTGCGGCAGGGCTGATCGGCGCAGCTGTCGCAGAGGCGCGGCGGCGTGGCGGGCAGGTCCAGCCGCCCGGGCAGGGCCAGCGCGCCGCGATAGGACACGAACAGCCCGGCCTGATCATGCACCAACAGCCCGACCGGCGATTGCCACGTCCGACCGCTGCGCAGGGCCCAGGCGATGAAGGGCGGCCAGGGCGGCCCGTCTGACGGGAACAGCGCGCGCCCGGCCCAATCCTGCGCCACCGCGCCGATGACCCGCTTGGACCAGCGGTCCAGAGGGTCGGGCCGCGCGTCGCGATATTCGGGGCTGGCGGTAAAATGCAGCCAAAAGCCGGGCTCGCGCGGGCCGATCAGCACCAAGGTGCCGGTGCCGGGCGGGGTGGCGTCATCGGGGCCGGGATGAAACGCGCCGAACACGGCCAGCCGATCTAGGGCCAGCCGGTCGTCCAGCGCGTTTAGCGTGGTCAGCGCGGGGTGCGGATCAGCGAACCCGCCCCATGTTCAGTGAACAGTTCCAGCAGACAGGCGTTCGGGGCGCGGCCATCCAGAATGACCACGGCGCGCACGCCGCCTTCGATCGCGGTCAGCGCGGTCTCGGTTTTCGGGATCATGCCACCGGCGATCACGCCGTCTTCGGTCAATTGGCGAATCTGGTCAGGCGACAGTTCGGTGACGACCTCGCCGCTGGAATCCTTGACGCCAGCCACGTCGGTCAGCAGCAGCAGGCGGTCGGCCTTAAGCGCCGCCGCGATTGCCCCGGCGGCATTGTCGCCGTTGACGTTGAAGGTTTCGCCATTGCGGCCCGCGCCCAACGGGGCGACGACC
>NZ_JBFHDW010000389.1:0-1951 GCF_041584535.1 Actibacterium sp.
AATGACAGCCCACGCATGAAAGCGATGCATCAGCGGCTTGAACAACTGGGTCTGAACCCGGGCGAGCCGGGCAAGGGCCGCAATGTCTGGTTCTGTCTTGGCTATACTTTGGCCTGCAAGGACAGCGCCGTGGTGGCGCTGCATGATTGCGATATCGTCACCTACAAGCGCGACATGCTGGCACGGCTGGTCTATCCGCTGGCCAATCCGAATTTCCCCTATCAATTGTCCAAGGGCTATTACCCGCGCGTTGGTGACGGCAAGCTGAACGGCCGCGTCAGCCGCCTGTTGGTCAGCCCGATCCTGATCGCGTTGAAAAAGGTGATCGGCGACCGCGATTATCTCGATTTCCTGCGCTCGTTCCGCTATCCGCTGTCCGGCGAATTCGCCATGCGCATCGCGCCGCTGCCCGACCTGCGGATTCCGTCCGACTGGGGGCTTGAGATCGGCGTCCTGTCCGAAGCCTGGCGCAATCTGGCACCGAAATCGGTCTGTCAGGTCGAGATCGCCGATAATTACGATCACAAGCATCAGCCGGTCTCGCAAGAGGATGCCACCACCGGGCTAAGCCGCATGTCCATCGACATCTCAAAGGCGCTGTTCCGCAAGCTGGCCGCCGATGGCACCGTCTTTAGCGAAGAAATCTTTCGCAGCCTGAAAGCCACCTATTACCGCATCGCGCTGGACCTGCTGGAAAGCTATCACGCCGACGCCCGGATGAACGGGTTGCAAATCGACCGCCATGCCGAAGAGCGGATGATCGAACTTTTTGCCCAGAACATCGTCACCGCCGGGCAGGTGTTCCTTGATAACCCGGCCGAAAGCCCGTTCATCCCGACATGGAGCCGCGTCCACGCCGCCGATCCGGCATTGATGAGCGATATGCTGCAAGCGGTGGCCGACGATTACGACGAATTCGGCTAGTCAGCGGCGGTTGGTGATCCAGCGGCACTGATAGGGCCGCATCACGATATCGCCATCCGAGGGGTGGATGATCTCGCCCGACAACAGGTCGATCCAGTCCTCGCCGCCGATCAGGTTGATCGACATAGGCGACACCGTCAGCATGTCCTTGCTGACGTTATGCAGGGCAAAGATCGACTGATCGCGTTCAAGGCTTTGGCGCCAGATACCGAAAATCCGCTGGTCCAGATGCAGGGTGAACTGGGTGGCATTCGGGTGAAACGCCTGTTGTTCACAGCGAATGCGGATGCGGTGGCGCATCCCTGCCAGAACCTGCGCATGCGCGCTGGCCGGGTCATCCAGCGCCGCCCGCAAGGCCGGGTAATCCCAACGATGCCGGTTGATCGCGCGATTGATCCCGGTTTTCGCCACCCCGTCGTGGTCATTGGGCGTGCCCAGCAGCGAATGGATGTAAAACGCCGGAATGCCCTCAAGCGCCATGGCGATGGTCTGACTGCACAGGAACCGCGCGATCTGCCATTCATCGGGGCCGTCAAACGTGCCCTTCATCGCGTCGAACCATGTGATATTCAGCTCATACGGCGCCTCGCCGCCATCGGGCAGCGCCCGCATCGACACCAGCCCGCCGAAATCGCGCACAGCGTCGATCACCTTGTCCTTTTCCTCGGGCGGCAGGATGCCCTCGGCCGGGCGCATGCCGATGCCATCATGGCTGGCGGTAAAGTTCAGATAAGCGCAGCCCAGTTGCGCCGGCGGCATGGTCGCCTGCCAGCGGTGCAGATGCTCGGCCGTGCCGCTCATCAGCGCGTGCAGCAATAGCGGCGGCAACGAGAAATTATAGATCGCGTGCGCCTCGTTGCGATTGCCGAAATAGGACAGGTTTTCGACATTCGGGACGTTGGTTTCGGTCAGCAGGATCAGCGGCTCGGTGGCGAAATCGCACAGGACCCGCATCAGTTGCACGATAGCGTGTGTCTGCGGCAGATGGATGCAACTGCTGCCGATTTCCTTCCAGATAAAAGCGACC
>NZ_JBFHDW010000390.1:0-1946 GCF_041584535.1 Actibacterium sp.
CATGCGGCGGCGGTCACGGCGCTGAACCCGAAATCCATCGCGTTCTTCATCGCCTTCGTGCCGCAATTCCTGCGCCCCGAGGCCGCACTGGCCCCGCAATTCGCGCTGTTGATCGCCACCTTCGTCAGCCTTGGAGCGCTGAACGCGCTGGCCTATGCGCTGTTGGCGGACCGGCTGCGCCGCGCCATCGCGCGCCCCGGTATTCTGACCTTGCTGACCCGCGCCGGTGGTGTCACCTTGATCGGCATGGGGGTTCTGACAGCGACCCTGCGCCGGGCCAACATGTGAGGACGCCGATGAAGACCGTCAAAGACTATATCCGCACCATCGTCGATTTCCCGCACGAAGGCATCCTGTTCCGCGATGTCACCACCCTGTTTGCCGATGCGCGCGGGTTCCGCATGGCGATCGACCAGATGCTGCACCCCTATGCCGGGCAACCGATCGACAAGGTCGTCGGGCTTGAGGCGCGCGGGTTCATTCTGGGCGGCGCGATTGCGCATCAATTGTCGGTGGGCTTTGTGCCGATCCGCAAGAAAGGCAAACTGCCCGGCCGCACCATCAGTCAGGACTATCAGCTGGAATATGGCGAGGCCGTGGTCGAGATCCACGAGGACGCAATCGAGGCCGGGGAAAAGATCCTGCTGGTCGATGACCTGTTGGCCACCGGTGGCACCGCCGAGGCCGGTATCCGCCTGATCGAGCGGCTGGGCGGCGAGATCATCAGCTGTTCGTTTATCGTCGACCTGCCCGATCTGGGCGGCCATGCGCGGCTCGAGAACATGGGCATGGATGTCCACGCCCTGTGCGCGTTCGAGGGGCTCTGACCCGCACAGGTTAAAGGGCCAGGTTTCCCCGGCCCTTTGAACAGTCATCGCTTAGATTTTTTTGCCACCCAGATTCAGCGTGGTCTTGCCGGCGCCCGAATTCGCCGTTGCCAGCACTTTGGGTTTCACCTGCTTGGGTTTCTTCGCTTCTTTATTGCCGCTTTTGTTGTTGCCTTTGCCCATGTGATGTCCTTTCGAAACAGCAACCGTCCCTGAGGAAATGGACTCTCCCCGTTGCAGGTTCTCTATCGAAGCGCGACCGCGCTGCCGATTGCGCCCGCGACCTTTGAGCAATCAGAAACCCAAGGCGCGTGCGGGGACGTGGTATCGAAATTTCCGGGTGAGACACCGGCCCGGTGCAGGCTAACGATCAAAGGGGGCGCCGGTTTAAGGCTGGCGCGGACCCTTCCGTTCACGCGGCGCGTCTGTCGCCGCAACGCGTATGTCCTATCGGATCAAATGAGGATGACCGCCAGCCCTTACAAGGGCAAAGCGCGCCTATTTCGACCCGCAGCCGCGAAAGAACGGGCGGCAGAAGAAATTACCCCCTTTCAGGGTCTGGCGCGCACGATCACGCCGGGGTTCATGATGCCATTGGGGTCCAGCGCCGCCTTGATCGCCCGGATCGCCGCCAGCTTGGCCGGGTCGGTGTATTTTTCCAGATCATCGACCTTCAGCCGTCCGATCCCGTGCTCGGCACTGACCGAGCCGCCCAGTTCATGCACCAGATCATGCACACAGGTCTTCACCGCCGGGCGCAGGTGTTCGTAGTCCTGCTTGGTTCTGCCCGGCACGGGAAAGACGTTGTAATGCAGGTTGCCGTCGCCCAGATGGCCAAAGCAATTGATGCGGAAATCGCCGATCCTGGCCAAGGCCGGACCGCCGCGCGCGATAAAGTCGGGGATGGTGCTGATCGGCACTGAAATATCATGCGAGCTAACGGCGCCAATCGCCCGGTTCGCCAGCGGGATATGTTCGCGCAGCGCCCAAAACTCGGCCCGCTGTTGCTGGGACCGGGCGATGACGCCGTCGCTGACCAGACCGGCCTCGGCGGCCTCGGCAAACAGGCCCTCAAGTGCGGCGTCGGCGTCCTGACCGGCGCCAAGGCCAAGGTCGATC
>NZ_JBFHDW010000391.1:0-1940 GCF_041584535.1 Actibacterium sp.
AGGCCAGAACGGGGTTCAGATCGATTTCCTGAATCTGCGGACAAGCCAGCATCAGCGCGCCCAGTTTTGCCGCCAGATCGGCGGCCGCATCCAGATCGACGGGCGGAACACCGCGATAGCCGGTCAACAGCTTGGCACCGCGCAGCGACAGCAGCGCCCGTTTCATCGCATCGGCACCTGCACCTGCGGGCACCAGCTTTACGTCTTTCAGCACTTCGATCCAGACACCGCCCAGACCGACCATGATCATCGGTCCCCATTGGTCGTCGCGCTTGGCCCCGATCACCAGTTCCAGCCCCGGTGCGCCCATTTTCTCGATCAGGATGCCGTCGATGGTCTGACCGGGTCTGGCGGCCTGAACATTGGCCTGAATACAGTGCCAGCCATCGCGGACCGCCTGCGCATCCTTCAGCCCGACCAGCACGCCGCCAACGTCGGATTTATGCGCCAGTTGCGCGTGCTGCACTTTCATCACCACCGGATAGCCAAGCGTGTCAGCCCCTTGCGTCGCCTCATCCTCTGAGGTCGCCATCACCCCGGCGGGTGTTTTCAGCCCGATCACCTTACGCAGCCAATCCTTGGCCTCGTGTTCGGCAATGACGCCGCCATGGGGCAGGCTTTGCGGGGGCATTTCGACCGTGGTTTGCGCGACGCCGTGACCGGCGCCGAATTGCATGACCGTGGCCAGCGCGCGGATGGCACGTTCGCCCGATTGGAACAACGGCACCGAGGCTTCGGCCAAGGCGGCCTTGGCGGCCTCGGGCATTGGGGCGCCGCTGCCGATGAACACACAGCCCACGGGCGCATCCAGTTTGCGGGAAATTTCGACCACGGCGCGGGCCTTGGCCTCGACCACTCTGGGGGCGCCGGGCATCTGGCAGACCAGCACCGCGTCGATCTCGGGGTCCTCAAGCAGCACAGTGGCGGCGTCGCCATAGATGCGCTCGATATCCATCATCGCCTGACCGGTCACATCCAGCGGATTGTCCGGCTCGACAAAGTCAAAGGTCACATCGCGCAACCGCTGGCGCAAATTCGCGGCGGGTTTGGGCAGGTTCAGACCGACATCCTCGGCCACGTCCAGCGCCAGACTTTTGAACGCGCCGCTGTCGGTGATGATCCCCAGACCCTTGCCGGGCTGTCGCGGGAATTTCGACATCAGTTCGGAAATGTCGATCAGCGCATCCATGCCGTCAGCCAGCAGGATATGCGCCTCTTTGACCGCCGCCTCCATCGCGGCGTAATTGCTGGCGACCGAGCCGGTATGCGACAGCGACGCCTCTTGCGCGCGGACGCTGCGACCCGAGTGCAGCAGGATCACCGGCTTGCCCAGCTCATACGCCCGCCGGGCAGTGCGCAGAAACCGGGGGGTGTCCTTGATCTGTTCGGCAAAGATCGCAAAAACGCCGTTTGCGTCGTCCTCGACCAGCGCCTCGAAATAATCGGTGACTGAAAGAACCGCCTCGTTTCCGGTCGAGATGGCGTAAGACAACGGAATGTCGCGGTCTTCGCTTGCGTTGACCAGACACCCCATCATGCCACCGCTTTGCGCCAGAACTGCCAGCCCGCGCCTGCCGCGCCGGTCGACCGGCACCACCGGCCCCGAGGTCAGCGGCACGCCGCCATCGTAATTCACCAGCCCCAGACAGTTGGGACCTGCCAGCGCCAGCCCGCCTTCTTTGGCCATCCGGGTCAGACGATCCTGCGCCGCCCGGCCTTCGGGGCCAGTCTCGGCATAGCCGGCCGAGAACAGCACCGCACCGCCCAGATCGCGGGCGATCGCCTGACGCAGGGCATCTTCGACCCCGGCCTGCGGGATCGCGATGATCGCGGCATCCACGCCTTTCGGCAGATCCGCGACCGACGCCACGCAGGGCAGACCGTCGATCTGGTCCTGCTTGGGATTCACCGGATAGATGTCGCCCGCATAGTTGAACCGC
>NZ_JBFHDW010000392.1:0-1939 GCF_041584535.1 Actibacterium sp.
ACGTCACCGTAGAAGAAGCCGTTGCTCTGGTTAAATCCAACGCAACAGCCAAATTCGACGAGACTGTTGAAATCGCGCTGAATCTGGGCGTTGACCCGCGCCACGCTGACCAGATGGTCCGCGGCGTTGTCTCGCTGCCCAACGGCACCGGCAAGACCGTTCGCGTCGCCGTGTTCGCCCGTGGCCCGAAAGCTGACGAAGCGACCGCCGCTGGCGCTGACATCGTTGGTGCCGAAGACCTGATGGAAACCATCCAGTCCGGCAAGATCGAGTTCGACCGCTGCATTGCGACCCCGGACATGATGCCGATCGTTGGCCGTCTGGGTAAGATCCTCGGCCCGCGCAACCTGATGCCGAACCCCAAGGTTGGCACCGTGACCATGGACGTGAAAGCGGCCGTGGAAGCAGCCAAAGGTGGCGAAGTTCAGTTCAAGGCTGAAAAAGCTGGTGTGGTTCACGCCGGTGTTGGCAAAGCCTCGTTCGACTCCAAGGCTCTGGCTGAAAACATCCGCGCGTTCGTGGATGCGGTCAGCAAGGCCCGTCCGACCGGCGCCAAAGGCACCTACATGAAAAAAGTCTCGATCAGCTCGACCATGGGTCCGGGCGTTTCGGTTGACGTTGCTTCGGCAACCGGCAACTAAGATCGGTCCTTTGAGACAGAAAAGGCGCCCTTTCGGGGCGCCTTTTTTCTTGGCCGGTTGGGTCGCGGCGTGATCTAGACCAGACCCCAGTAATCGGCCTGCTGATACCAGTCCTCGCCCCCCAGCGCGGTTTCCAGCGCGGCGCGCCCGTCCAGAACCACAATGGATTCGATACCGTCGATGCTGATCCCCAACGAGGCCAGCGCCGCAGTCGGATCGGGACCGGTCAGCGGTTCGGCCAGCAGGTCATAGGTATCGCCGTCCAGCACCAGATAAAGGGTGTCGGTGCCGGTGCCGCCCTGAAACACGTCGCTATCCCCGGCCGGTGCGTCGATCAGCGTGTTCTGGGTAAAGATGAACGTGTCGTTCCCGCCACCGCCCAGCATGACGTCAGACCCGGCGCCGTCGATCAACACATCGCCCCCGCCTCCGCCCAGCAGAATGTCGCGGCCCTGATCTCCGTCCAGAATATCGGCGCCGCTTTGGCCGGACAGCCGGTCATTGCCCGAGCCCCCCGACAACAGGTCACCCAGGCCGCCCCCGCTCAGCACGTCATTGCCGGTGCCGCCGAACAGCGCGTCCTCGCCCCCGGCACCGCCCAGCGTGTCATCGCCGCCCAGCCCCATCGCCAGATCGTCGCCGCGCGTTCCGGCAAAGCGGTCGGCCAGCGAGGTCAGCTCGGTGATTTCCGCGCCCGACATCGCGGCGGCGACATATTCGCCCAGAACCCCGTGCCCGGCGGTCGACGGGTGAATGTCATCCCAGAACGCGACCTGATCGGCGTCATAGAATTCCAGAATCGCACCGTCATCCAGTTCAAGATAGGTGGCCAGATCGGCCAGAAAGCCAAAGGCTGTCGGGTCGTCCAGAATTGCCTCGGACATCGTGCCCAGGTCGATGACACTGATCGGGGCGCCCGCGCCCTCAAGCGTGTCGAGACCATTCAGCAGCAGGGTGTTGTGCAGACCGAACAGCGTGTCCGCCAGCGCCTGTTCGACCGGCGACTGATCAGCGAAAAGCGGGAAATATTCCGGCTGGGGCAGGGTGCAGACGGTGATCTCGCCCACCCCCAGCGCCGCCAGATCGCTGACCGCAGTCAGCGTCGCCTGCACGATGCCGTTGACCAGATTGAAAACCCCCAGCGCCGTTGTCGGCGCGCCGCCATCGGCCAGCGAGATATAATCGTTGCCGCCGATCAGCACGACGGCGGTGACATCGGACAGGTCCTGCCCGTTAAAGTCATCGGCGAAGCGGTCGATCTGCGCGCCAAGGTTCAGGTCAAAGTCCAGCGCCGGATC
>NZ_JBFHDW010000393.1:0-1937 GCF_041584535.1 Actibacterium sp.
GCGGCGCGGTTAACGGCGGCGGTGCCCAGAAGCAGATCATGCAGGCCCTGTGCCCGCGCCCCGGTCAGCATCATCAGGATCGACGCCGCCTGCAAAAGCATCGAGGCAAAGAACACCGAGAACAGAACCGTGTGCCAAAAGGCCAGAAACAAGCCCAGCCGCTGACCACGGGCGTCGCGCATCTCGATCGCGCTTAGCCGCATCCCCAACGTGGCCGAACCACCGGCCAAGGTCGCGACGCGATAGACAAAGCCTACCAGCATCATCAGCACCGGGAAAAAGAAGATTCCGGTAAAGGCGGTGAACGGCAGAACCAGCAGCGACAACAGCACGATCAGCACCGTATCGACCACAAAAGCGATCAGGCGCTTGGTCGGCACATCGGCGTAGAACTCGGCGTGAAGGTCAGGGTCGGGCAGACCCCAGTATGGATCGGTCATGTGGGTCATTTAGGCACTTGCGCGAATGATGAAAAGGGGGTGCGCCCGTTTCCGGGCGCACGATGGAATTACTGTTCGGCCGTGGCGGTTTCCGGGGTCTCGCGGGCGCGGTCTTCCATGAAATCGTCGAATTCGGATTTGTCCTTGGCCTCGCGCAGGCGCTGAAGGAAGGCGTCAAAGGCTTGCTGTTCGTCCTCCAACCGGCGCAGCGTATCGGCCTTATAGGCATCGAACGCGGTGTTGCCCGACGAGGTAAAGCCGTGCGGGTGGTGACGGCGATAGGACGAGTGTTTGTGCATTTTACAGCCGGTGAACATGCGCTTGCTCCAGATCATATAGGCCAACAGGGCCAGGCCAACGGGCCAGAAAAAGATGAAACTGACGACCATGGCCGCAATCCACGCGCCTTTGCCGCGCTTGTCCAGCCAAGTTTCGGCCTGCGTGGGCCAGGTTGCGACGGTACTCATTACGAATTCTCTCCCGTGTTGAAGGTTGATGTGAATGTCTTTCACATTGCCTAGATTGGCATTCTCAACTTCCGGGTCAAGAGGTGATGTGAATGAAATTTACATTATTTTTGAAAACCCAGCAAAATCAAAGGGCCGTTGACGGGTTCCCCGTGGCACGGCATCACTTGGCTATGACATTCACAAGCCGTATCACCCGCGCCCCCATCGCTTTTGACGCCGACCGCGCCGCCGAACTGCCCGAGGCGCTGAGCACGCTTGCGCCCGAGCTGCGCGAGTTCTTGCGCGGCACCATAGGGTGCAGCCCCTATCTGAAAGGGCTGATGGAAAAGGAAACCGCGTGGCTTGAGGCGGCTTTGGTCATTGCGCCCGAAGATGCCTTTGCCGACATCCTTGCCGCGATGCGCGCGCTGGAGCTGGATCAGCTTTCCTCGGGGTTGAGACTGGCCAAGCGGAGGGCGGCGCTGCTGATCGCGCTGGCCGATCTGGCCGGGGTCTGGCCGTTGGAAACCGTCACCCGCGCCCTGACCGATCTGGCCGATACGGCGGTGGACACCGCCCTGAAACGGCTGGTCGCCGCCGAGATCGCCCGTGGCAAACTGCCCGGCGCCCGCCCCGAAGACGCCGCGCGCGCTGGCGGCATGGTGGCGCTGTCGATGGGCAAGCAGGGCGCGCATGAGCTGAACTATTCCTCGGACATCGACCTGATCTGCCTGTTCGATCAGGACCAGTTCGACCCCGACGATTATTTCGATGCCCGCGCCAGCTTTATTCGCGCCACCCGCAAGATGACCGCGCTGCTGTCGGACCTGACCGGCGAGGGCTATGTGTTCCGCACCGATCTGCGCCTGCGCCCCGATGCCGGGGTGACGCCGGTCTGCATGGCGATGGACGCAGCGGAACGCTATTACGAAAGCGTCGGCCGCACTTGGGAACGCGCCGCCCATATCAAGGCCCGTCCCGGTGCCGGGGACATCGACGCAGGCTGGGCCTATCTGGACCGTCTGCGGCCGTTTTTCTGGCGCAATCA
>NZ_JBFHDW010000394.1:0-1903 GCF_041584535.1 Actibacterium sp.
CCCGACCCGGATGAGCCGGTCGAGCCACAGCCCGAGCCGGAACCGACCCCGGAACCCGAACCGGAACCCGAGCCGGAACCGACACCCGAGCCGATTCCGATGCCGGAACCCGAACCGACACCCGAGCCGGTGCCGATGCCGCAATCCGATCCGCAGCCCACGCCCGAGCCGGTGAACGTGCCCGACCCGCAAGGCGACTATATCGACACCGACACGCCGCTTGAGCTGCCCGACGAATTCGATCCGATGCCGGATATGACGCCGATTGAACTGCCGGACATGGGCGGCGACACCGGCCTTGCCCCCGGTGGGGTCGAGATCAGCAAAGGCGCGGGCAAGCCGGGGTTTCTGGGCCGGCTCTTTGGCCGCGCGGAACCGGCGACGGTCAAGCGTCGGGTGCTGGATGACGACATGCTGGAGCAGCTTGAAGAGTTGCTGATCACAGCCGATATGGGCGTCGATACCGCGCAGCGCGTCACTGCGAACATGGCCGAGGGCCGGTTCGGCAAAAAGCTGTCGGTTGATGAAATCAAGCGCCTGTTGGCGGCCGAGATCACCCGGATCATGACGCCGGTGGCGCGGCCGCTGCCGCTGTATCCGACCAAGCCGCAGGTGGTGCTGGTGGTCGGGGTCAATGGCTCGGGCAAGACCACGACCATCGGCAAGCTGGCCAGCCAGTTCCGTGCCGCGGGCAAAAAGGTGGTGATTGCTGCCGGCGACACCTTCCGCGCGGCCGCGGTCGAGCAACTTCAGGTCTGGGGCGAACGCGCCGGTGTGCCGGTTCTGACCGCGCCCGAAGGCAGCGACCCGGCCAGCCTGGCCTTTGACGCCATGACCCGGGCTCAGGCCGACGGCGCCGATCTGTTGATGATCGACACCGCGGGCCGGTTGCAGAACCGTCAGGATCTGATGGAGGAACTGGCCAAGATCGTCCGTGTCATCCGCAAGAAAGACCCCGATGCGCCGCATAACACCTTGCTGGTGCTGGATGCGACCACTGGCCAGAACGCGCTGAATCAGGTCGAGACCTTTCAAAAGCTGGCCGATGTCACCGGTCTGGTGATGACCAAGCTGGATGGCACCGCCAAGGGTGGCGTTCTGGTGGCGCTGGCCGACAAGTTCGGCCTGCCAATCCATGCCATTGGCGTGGGTGAACAGATCGACGATCTGGCGCCGTTCGATCCCGAGGACTTTGCCAATGCTCTGGCCGGGGTGGACGCCGGTTGAGCGACTGGCTGGTCTCAGTTGCAGGCACCCCGACCGGGCAGCATCTGGCGCTGATCCTTGCGCTGACGGCTGCATTTCTGCACGCGGTGTTCGGCGCGTTGCAGAAGGGCCGTCATGACCCGTGGCTCAGCCGGGGCGCGATTGACGGCTGGTTGCTGGTGCTGTCAGCGCCGATCGCGCTGTTCGTTGTGCCGCTGCCGCAAGGCACCGAGTGGCTGATCGTGTTGGGCACCATCCCGATCCATCTGGTTTACAAGCTAGGCATCGCGCTGGCGTTTTCGCGCGGGGCGTTCACGGTGGTCTATCCGGTCGTGCGCGGCACTGGCCCGTTGTTCGCGGTGATCGGGGCGTGGCTGATCTTTGGCGAGACCTTCACTCTGGTGCAATGGCTGGGTGTGTTGGTTCTGCTGATGGGGATCTTCGGGCTGGCGGTCTATAACCTGATCCATGTGGATGTCGGGCGCGAGACCCTTGTTCCGGCGTTGATCCTTGCGGTTGGCACCGGCGGGCTGGTGGCGCTGTATACCACCTATGACGCTTACGGCATCCGCGCCACACCCGACCCGTTCACCTTTCTGGCGTGGTTCTTTTTCCTGACCGCGTTCGATTTCCCGGTGCTTGCGGCGCTGCGCTGGCGCTCGATGATCGTCCGCCCGGCGCTGGGGCCGCTGCTGCG
>NZ_JBFHDW010000395.1:0-1895 GCF_041584535.1 Actibacterium sp.
ACGCTGGGCGGCACCACGGCGACCGTGTGACGGCGCAGGGCGCCCGGCAGCCAGAAGATCATCATCGCCGCGACCAGCGCGACACTGGTGCCCAGCAGCGCCAGCCGCAGCCGGCCGGGCCGGGGGCGGGCGCGTTCAATCGCGGTCATCACCTTGGCGATGGCCTTGATCATCGTGTCGTCGTCGATTTCCAATTGTTCTTCGGCGCTGTGGCCGGGGGCATAAAGCGCCGGGTGCTCGCCGGGGTTCAGGCGCCGCACGGCGGCCAGCGACCAATGCGCCAGCGCGGTTTCCCGTTGATCCGAGATCACCAGCGAGGCGTCGCCGAACGAGACGATCACATCACGGCGCTGGGCCTCGGGGCCTTCGCGCCAAAGACCTGGACTTTCCAGCCGTTCATATTGTGAAAGCGCCGTCATCTGTGCGCTGATACCTGCCCGTTAAATGCCCCTGAGCGGTATGTTATCGGCTTGCTCGGGCGGCGACAATGCGCTGTGACGCCGCCCAGCGGGTTCGGATCAATCGGCCAGTGTTTTCGCCACGGTGCGCAGCTCGAATTTCTGGATTTTCCCGGTCGAGGTTTTGGGCAATTCGGTGAACACCACCCGTTTCGGCGTCTTGAAGCCCGCCAGATGTTCGCGGCTGAACTTGATCAACTCGGCCTCGGTGGCGGTGGCGCCTTCTTTCAGTTCGACAAAGGCACAGGGCACTTCGCCCCATTTCTCATCAGGCTTGGCCACGACCGCGCACAGCTCGACCGCCGGGTGGTGCATCAGCACGCCTTCGACCTCGACCGAGCTGACGTTTTCGCCGCCGGAAATGATGATGTCCTTGGCCCGGTCGGTGATCTTGATATAGCCGTCCGGGTGGCGGAACGCGACATCGCCCGAGTGGAAATAGCCCCCGGCAAAGCTTTCGGCGGTGGCCTCGGGGTTCTTGTAATAGCCCTTCATCACGATATTGCCGCGCAGCATGATCTCGCCCACGGTTTCGCCATCGCGCGGCACCGGGTTCATCTGTTCGTCCAGAACGGTGGCTTCCTCAAGAACCGGCATGGCAACGCCGGTGCGGGCCTTGATTTCAGCGCGGGTGGCCTGATCGACATCGTGCCACAGGTCGTCTTGCCATGTGCATTCGGTGGCGGGGCCGTAGACCTCGGTCAGGCCGTAGACTTGCGTGATGTTAAAGCCCAGAGGCTCGATCTTGGCCAGCGTTGCGGCGGGCGGCGGGGCGCCGGCGGTGAAGACCTCGACGATGTGATCGAACGGCAGGCGTTCGTTTTCCTTGGCGTTGATGATCGCGTTCAGCACGATCGGCGCGCCGCCGAAATGCGTCGCCCCATCGACCGAGATCGCATGATAGATGTTCTTTGCCGTCACGTCGCGGCAGCAGATCACAGTGCCTGCCACTGCCGGCAGCATCCATGTATGGGTCCAGCCGTTGCAATGGAACAGCGGCACGATGGTCAGGTAACGCGGATGGCGCTGCATCTGCCATGTCAGGATATTGCCGACCCCGGCCAGATAAGCGCCACGGTGGTGATAGACCACGCCCTTGGGCAGGCCGGTGGTGCCCGAGGTATAGTTCAGCGCGATGCTTTCCCATTCGTCCTGCGGCAGGATCCACTGGAAATTCGGGTCGGCCTGCGCCAGCAGATCCTCGTAATCGGGGTGGCGGCCGCTGGGCATAAAGCCGGCCTCGTGATCGGCGACCTCGATGATGCGCGGAGCGTCTTCGGCGGCCATGCGGGCGACGGCGGCTTCGGCCAGCGGCAACAGCGCCGCATCGACCAGCACCACCTTGGCCCCGGCATGGGCAAAGGTATAGCTGACGGTCTCGACCTCAAGCCGGGTGTTGATGGTGTTCAGGACCGCGCCGCAGGCGGGCACGCCCCA
>NZ_JBFHDW010000396.1:0-1894 GCF_041584535.1 Actibacterium sp.
CGGGTCGCTTGGGCCGATCACGGCATCGCAAGCGCGGGGTTCCGGCCATATATCGTCTATGGCCCCGGCGAAAGCGCGGGGATTGCCGCTGGTCCCAGCATCGCCTTGCGCGCTGCGGCGCGGGGCGAGGCGGCGGTGATCCGGTTTTCCGGTCGCGTTGGATTTGTCCATGTGACCGATGTCGCCCGTGCAATGGTTGCGGCGGTGCGCCAGCCTTTGACCGGCGCGCAGGTCTTTGATCTGTGCGGCCCGACCGAGGACATGGCGACCTTTCAGGCGCTGCTGGCCGACCGGGTGCCGGGCGCGCAGGTTCAGGTCGACGGGCTGCCGCTGACACTGCCCGAGACCTTGTCCGGTGGGGAACGTGCGGCTTGGTTCGATGCGTTGCCGGTCACGGCTTTGGCCGATGGAATAGATCAGACGCTGGCGCATTGGCGCGGCACGCAGGCCGGAACCGGGTTCCGCAAGGCGGCGAATGTCATGGGGGCGATTTGATGCTGCAAGGCGCGAAATCTTCAAATCCGCAGCTAATGATTTGTCCAATCATTCAGGCAGTGCGTCCATTCCGGACTGACGCCGATCCTGCGACATTCTTACACAGGGAAGACGCAAATCCGTGCTCTGAAGTCCGGTCGCCGGCCGATCAGATCGCGCGTCAGTCCCAAGGGGAGAAACCGGCGTTTGGGAGGCGTTCGCATGGATGTGCGGCTTGACGGTGAAACACAACTGTTTCCGATCGTGGGAGACCCGATCGCTCAGGTGAAATCACCGGCGCTTTTGACCGGAATCATGGTGGCGCGCGCCTTTAACGGGATGGTGGTCCCGATCCATGTTTCGGCTGAAAAACTTGAGGAATTCATCACTTCGTTGCGCGATATCCGGAATGTCGGCGGCGTGGTCGTGACCGTGCCGCACAAGCCGGCGTCGCTGGCGCTGTGCGATCAGCCCAGCGAACGCGCCCGGCTGATCGGATCGGTCAACGTGATGCGGCGCCTGCCGCAGGGCGGCTGGACCGGTGATAATACCGATGGCCAAGGCTATATGGATGGCGTGGCCGCGCGCGGGTTTGACGTCGCGGGCAAGCGCGCCCTGCTGGTTGGCGTCGGCGGTGCCGGGGCGGCCGTGGCTTATGAAATTCTGCAACGCGGCGCGAGTTTTCTGGCGATCCACGATCTGGACCAGACCCGCCGCGAAACGACGATTGCCAAGCTGGACGCCAGGTTCCCCGGTCGGGTGGGCGCGGGTTCGTCCGATCCGACCGGTTTCGATTTTGTCGCCAACGTGACGCCGGTCGGAATGCGCGACGGCGATCCGCTGCCGGTTGAGGCCGACAAGCTGACGGGCCGTGAATTCGTGGCCGATGCGATTACCAAACCCGAAGTCACGCCGATGCTGAAGATCGCGCGCGACAAGGGCTGCAACACCATGCCGGGGCTGGGAATGTTCAATGCTCAGGCAGATATTCTGGTTGATTTCCTGCTTGGGCAGGGGGCGACCGTAACTTCGACAGCAAACTGACCTAGGGAGGAATACTATGCTGAAGAAAACTCTGATGGGAACCGCGATTGCAGCGGCCCTTATGGCGGGCGGCGCATTTGCCGACACCGTAAAAATCGCCAACGTGGCCGAGCTTTCGGGCGCTGGCGCGGCGGCTGGCTCGGTCTGGGCCGATGGCGTGCGTCTTGCCGTGGAAGAAATCAACGCTTCGGGCGGTATTCTGGGCAAGGAAATCTACCTGGCCGAATATGACAGCCAGACCGATCCGCAAAACAGCCGCGCGATGGTTCAGAAAGCCATCGACCAAGGCACCTATGTGCTGCTGGGCACGGTGTATTCGTCCTCGACCGTGGTGAACATGCTGGTGGCGATGCAGAACGGTATGCCGCAGCTGACC
>NZ_JBFHDW010000397.1:0-1891 GCF_041584535.1 Actibacterium sp.
AAAGACGCGAAACAGACCGTCGAATGGTATGGCAAGATGCAGAACATGGATTTTATTCTGGCGATTGCCGAAGACTATGTGCCCTCGACCCATGAACCCGATCCTTACATGCATCTGTTCCTTGATGCCGGGAATGGCAACGTTCTGGCCTTCTTTGAACTGCCGACCAAGCCCGAAATGGGCCGCGATCCGAACACCCCGGCCTGGGTTCAGCACATCGCGTTCAAGGTCAAGGATCGCGATGAACTGATCGAATTCAAGAACCATCTCGAAGCCAATGGCGTCGAGGTTCTGGGCGTCACAGACCACTCGATCTTTCACTCGATCTATTTCTTCGATCCCAACGGTCACCGGGTCGAACTGGCCTGTCCCGATCCGGAAGAACAGGCGATGCTGGCCAAGTTGGACAGTGTCAAATGGGAGATGCTTGAGGAATGGTCGAAGACCAAGAAAGCCCCCAAGCACGCCGAATGGATGCACAAGAAAGAGCTGTCCGGCCTCTGATCCCTAGCGCCGCAGCCGCACGTTCTTCCAGTTGGTGGTGATGTGGCAGGCGGCGCAATCCCGGCCGAAGGTGCCGCGATGCGTGTCCTGGGTGCCGTGACAGGCGACACAGGCGCGCGGCACCTTGGCCGGGTCAGGCTGGGCCGGCGTATGGCAGGCCCGACAGACCAATCCGTCATGGGCGCCGGTCAGGTTGAACCGGGTCTGGGCCTTGTGGTCAAAGCTCCAGAACGCCCAGCCGTTGGGGGTGTGGCAGGATTCACAATCCTTGCCCAGCGTGCCTTTGTGCGGGTCGTCGGCGACGTGACAGCTGGCGCAGGAAATATCGGCCTGCTGGAAGGTCTGGTCGATATGGCATTCCTCGCAAGGCGTCAGCACATGCAGCCCGATCAGCGGCATCCGCGTCAGCCCGTGGTCAAAAGCCACGGTGCCGCGCCAGTCCTCGGTGGTGTGACAGGTGGCGCAGGCCTTGCCCAATTCGCCCTGATGCGGGTCGTCGTCGCGGTGGCAGTCGCTACACTCAAGCGGCAGGTCGGTCGCATAGGCGTCGCCGGTATGACAACTGGTGCAAGCGGCCTTGGCATGAGCGCCGGTCAGCGCGAACTTGGTGTCGGTGTCATGCTTGAACCGCACCTCCTGCCATTTGGTCGTGCCATGGCAACTGTCGCATTTCGCGCCCATGGTGCTGCGATGCACGTCCTGCAAGCGGTGGCAATCGGCGCAGGTCTTGCTGAGGCCTTTCCAGACCTCGCCGACATGGCAATCGCCGCACGGGGTTTTCGCGTGGCCGCCCAGCAATTCGAACCCGGTCTTGGCGTGGTCGAATGACTTCAGATCGGCCCAGCCGGTTTCCTGATGGCAGGTGGCGCATTCCGTGCCCAGCTTGTCGCCATGCGGCGCGTCCTCCTTGTGGCAGGTGGCGCAATCGCCCACGGCCTCGCGGAACGGCTTATCGCTGGCGTGGCAGCTGTCGCAGGCCAGAGCGCCATGCGCGCCGCGCAGGGGATAGTCGGTCAGGTTATGGTCAAAGGTCTCGCGGTCCAGCCCGATGATATCGGCATCGCGGCCAATGTGATCGGTGTGGCAATGCCGGCATTCCTGCCCCTGCACCTCGGGGGCGCGGCCGTGAAAGCCGGTCTTTGCGGCCTGATCGGCAGCGATCGGCTTGTGACAATCGGCGCATTGCGTGCCTTGTTTTTCTTGCGAAAACGAGCTGTGGCAATTGGCACAATCGGTCTCAAGCTTGCGATGGCCCTCGACCAGCGGCCCCGGCATCACCAGCTTTTCATACCAGCTTTGTGCCGAAACCGCGGCGGGCCACAGCAGGCAAAGCAGCACCAGAAGCCCGGTTATCCTGCCCGGACGCCGCATCAGTAAAGGTGCACCG
>NZ_JBFHDW010000398.1:0-1880 GCF_041584535.1 Actibacterium sp.
AAGGAGGGTGCCTCTTGAGGTATCTGGAAGACTTCTCGCCGGGCCAAGTCTATCGCTTTCGCAGCGCTCCGATGAGCGCGGATTCAATAAAGGCCTTTGCCAAGGAATGGGATCCGCAGCGGCTGCACACCGATGAAGACTATGCAACCGCCATACATGGCAGCCTGATCGCCTCGGGCTTTCAGACCATGCTTGAGGTGTTCAAGCCGGTCATGACCGAGATGATGGTCGATGTTGCCAATATCGGCGGCATGGGCTTTGACAATTTGCGCTGGCTGCGGCCTGTGCACCCGAACGAACCCCTTGATGTCGAACTGACGGTCAACTCGGTCACACCGTCAAAAAGCAAGCCCGACAGAGGTGTTTTGCACTATACGCTCAGCGCCAGAAACCCCGAGGGCGAGGTCGTTTTTTCGACCGACACCCCCGTGATGATCCAGCGAAAACAAAATGACACAAACTGATATCCTTTCCAGCGAACAAGAAGACCTTCGCCTGTTGCGCGAGAGCGTGCGCACGTTGTTTGAACGGGCGGGCGGAAGTGACAGAGCCCGACAACTCCGTGATGCCGGGGGCGGTTTCGATCCGGAGATGGTCCGGGAACTGGCCGAGGCCGGTGTTTTCGGCGTGGCGGTGCCCGAAGATCAGGGCGGGCTTGGCATGGGCCTAGCCGCCGGGGGTGTCATCGCCGAGGAAGTCGGCCGTGTGATTGCCCCGGAACCGGTCGTGTCGACGATCGGTCTGAGCCTCGGCCTTCTGCGCCGCCTTTGTCCGGATCATCCGAAGATGGCACAGCTCATCGGCGGCGAAATTTCATTGGCGGTTGCCTGGCAGGAACGCGGCCCCGACGGGGCGCCTGCCGATGCGACCTGCCGATACGCGGACGGAAAGCTGACCGGTGGCAAGGCCTGGGTCGTCGGTGCGATCGGTTCGCACGGGTTCCTTGTCGTGGCCGAACAGGATGATGGTCCGGTTCTGGTTCTGGCTGAGGCAGACGCGCAGGGGCTTGTCATCGACAAGCGGACGCAGGCGGATGGCAGCTCTCTGGGCGAGCTTTCGTTTTCGGGAACTCCGGCCGCGGAATTGGCCAGCAGCGGTGCGGTTCTCACTGCACTGGCCGAGGCTGTCGCCGATGCAACGGCGCTTGCCGCGGCCGAGCTTGTCGGCCTGAGCGAGCGCGCCTTCGAGATCACGCTCGACTACATCAAGACGCGGGAGCAGTTCGACAAGCCGATCGGATCATTCCAGGTCATCCAGCACCGTGCCGTCGACCTCAACGTGATGTGCGAGGTCGCGCAGGCCGGAGTGCGGGAGGCGCTTGCGCAGATGGACAGCGAAACCGATCCGAAGGTTCGGGCCCCGATTGCCAGCCGCGCCAAAGCGCGCGCCGTCACGGCCGCCAAGAAAATCACCCGCGACGCCATCCAGCTGCACGGGGCCGTCGGGTACACGGATGAGTTCGATATCGGGCTCTACCTGAACCGGGCGCTGGTGCTGTCGGCCTGGTTGGGCGACGATGCCTATCACAGGCGGATATGGTTCGAGGCACGCGAAGCAGAGGGGGCAGCACAATGACCGACTGGAACGCTATGACCGATGCAGAGTTCCGCAAAGAAGTGCGCCAGTTCTTCGAGGCGGAATATCCCGAGGAGCTGCGTCACCTGCCGCACCGACCGAAGTTCGCCGAGATCGAACATTGGCACCGCAAGCTTCACGCCAAGGGCTGGGTCGCGCCAGCCTGGCCCGCTGAATTCGGCGGTATGGGGCTGAACGCCGCCAAGTTGCTGATCTTTTACGAAGAGCAGCAGCGCTGGGGCGTCAATCGCGGCCGCGACATGGGCGTGCAGATGGTCGGGCCGCTGATCATCAAATTCGGCACC
>NZ_JBFHDW010000399.1:0-1874 GCF_041584535.1 Actibacterium sp.
GATCCTGCTGACCACCTTTCTGATGTGGCGGCTCAGCGGTCATGTCGGGAAAATGCAGATCGCCACGGCGGTGCTGGTGGTGATCTTTGGCGGGCTGACGGTGTGGCTGAACGATGACCGGTTCTTCAAGATGAAGCCGACGATGATCTACAGCCTGTTCGCCGGGACGCTGGGATTTGGCCTGCTGCGCGGCAAATCCTACCTGCAATACGTGATGGAAGAGATGATGCCGCTGCGCCCCGAAGGCTGGCGCATCCTGACCCGCCGATTGATGCTGTTCTTCATCGCGCTGGCCATCGCGAACGAGGTGATCTGGCGCACCATGTCCACTGACATGTGGGTGAATTTCAAGACCTTCGGCCTGACCATCGCGGTATTCGCGTTCTTCATGACCCAAGGCAAGCTGTTGCAGACCTACGCGCTGGACGATCAGGACAAAGCCTAGGACGTGCCGAACAGCGCCGCCTGAGCCTCTTTATTGCCGGGAATGGTGACGGCGGTTTCAGCGGCCAGTTGTTGCCCGGCCTGCACCTGCGGGCGCGCATGCAACTGGTCATACCAGCGTTTGACGTTCGGCGTGTCCTCTAGCACCTGCTGCTGGCGCGGGTGGCGGAAAATCCACGGCCAGATTGCGAAATCGGCGATGGAATAGAAATCCCCGGCAACAAATTCATTCTCGGCCAATTGCCGGTCCAGCACCTGATACAACTGGCTGACCTGTCCCTTGAACCGCGCCTTGGCATAGGGCAGATCGATCGGGGGATCCATCTGCGGCGCGTAGAACAGGAAATGGTGCGACTGGCCGGCAATCGGTCCCAGCCCGCCCATCTGCCACATCAGCCATTGATCGACGGTGATGCGGTCGCGCTCGGTGCGGCCATAGAACCTGCCGGTCTTGCGGGCCAGATATTGCAGGATCGCCCCCGATTCAAAGATCGAGATCGGCGCGCCGTCCGGGCCTTCGGGGTCGATGATCGCCGGAATCTTGCCGCTGGGCGCGATTTTCAGATACTCGGGCGTTCGCTGGTCGCCCTTGCTCAGCACGATCGGATTCAGATGAAACGGCAGTTCCATCTCATGCAGCGCGATTGCGATTTTCCACCCGTTCGGGGTCGAGGCGTAAAAGAATTCAATCGGTTGGGGCATGGGCAATCCTTTCCCGACCATAGATGAGGCTTTTTCGTCAAAGGACAACCCCCGGACAGCGCCGATGCGGCGGGCCAATCCGACCCGGCGCGCCACCTTGACCTTGGCCCGGCGCGGCGCTATGCCGCCAGATGTGGCGAGTTGTTACCGGATTGCGGGCCACGTTAAACAAACCGCTAAAGAGGTCAGGGTTATTGCCCCCGCCTTTCACCGGTCGGGGGTTTTTTATTTGGCGCGGAGGGAATGCGCGATGTCGAAATGGAGCAAACGGACCCAGCAGGTGCATGCCGGCACCCGGCGCAGCCAGTATGGTGAGGTGGCCGAGGCGATCTATCTGACGCAGGGCTTTGTTTATGACACGGCCGAACAGGCCGAGGCCCGGTTCATTCAGCTGGGCGAAGACGAATTCATCTATGCCCGCTACGGCAACCCGACCGTGCGCATGTTCGAAGACCGCATTGCCGCCCTTGAAGACGCCGAAGATGCCTTTGCCACCGCCAGCGGCATGGCCGCCGTCAACGGCGCGCTGACCAGCGTCGTCAAGGCCGGCGATCACGTGGTCGCGGCGCGGGCGTTGTTCGGCTCGTGCCTGTATATTCTTGAGGATGTTCTGGGCCGCTTTGGCGTCGAGATCACGCTGGTCGACGGCACCGATCTGGATCAGTGGCAGGCCGCGATCCGCCCCGGCACCCGTGCGGTGTTCCTTGAATCGGTCTCGAACCCGACGC
>NZ_JBFHDW010000400.1:0-1863 GCF_041584535.1 Actibacterium sp.
ATTTTTCCTTGGCCAGCTCGGCGAAATCGGCGCCGCCATCAAGGGCGGTTTTCAGAGCTTTGGCCTCGTCCTCGGTTTCGACAAGGATATGCGAGGCGTTGAATTCTTTTTCCGGCTCGACATTGGCATAGGTCGCGTCATAGGCGGCCTGAATGGCCTCGTCAGTGACAGCGTCTTCGACGATGCGGCTCAGGGCCTCGCTGGCCAGAAACGACAGGCGTTCATTCGCCAGCGCCAGACGGGCCTCGCGGTCGAGGCTGTCTTCGACGGTCTTGGCAACGGCGGTCTGGCGGATCAGCTGTTCCAGAACCGCCTGATACAACACGTCATCGGGCAGCGATTGGTATTCAGCAGGCAGTTGCGCCGCCATCACGATCATCTGTCCCAGCGTGATGTCGGTGCCACCGACCGTGGCCACGACGGTATCGGCCTGCGGTTCGCTGGCGAAAACCGGAGAACCAAGGCCGAACGCCAAGGCGAGGACCATTACGGGTTTGAAAAGATTCGGCATCTGGGCAACTCCTTGGTAGCCACCGGCCCCGGTGGCGTTGACACTGTTTTTGCGGGCGCTTACATCGCTGCTAGGTCCGAAAGTGCCGGACTGCCCTTTTTTCATTGTCCTACCTATGCGGGGCAGCCGGGGTGGGCAAGGCGTTCGCTTTCACGATCCCGACACGAAGACCATCAAGCGGAGAAAACATGCTGGGTATCGGAACAATCGCCAAAAAGGTTTTTGGCACGCCGAATGATCGCAAGGTCAAAGCAACCCGCCCGCTGGTGGAGCAAATCAACGCCCTGGAGCCCGAATTCGAGGCGCTGAGCGACGAGGGCATCCAAGCCAAGACACAAGAGTTGGCCGCCCGCGCGAACGAGGGCGAAAGCCTGGACGCGCTGCTGCCCGAAGCCTTTGCCAACTGCCGCGAGGCCGCCCGCCGGGCGCTGGGCCTGCGGGCATTCGATACCCAGTTGATGGGCGGGATTTTTCTGCATCAGGGCAATATCGCCGAGATGAAGACCGGCGAGGGCAAAACCCTTGTCGCCACCTTCCCGGCCTATCTGAATGCGCTGACCGGCAAGGGCGTGCATATCGTCACGGTCAACGACTATCTGGCCCGCCGCGATGCCGAGTGGATGAGCAAGGTCTACAACGCGCTGGGCCTGACCTGTGGCGTCGTCTACCCGCAACAGCCCGAGGCCGAGAAAAAAGCCGCCTACGCCGCCGATGTCACCTATGCCACCAACAACGAGCTGGGCTTTGACTATCTGCGTGACAACATGCGCTCGGAACTCAGCCAGATGTCGCAGCGCGCGCATAACTTTGCCATCGTCGACGAGGTGGACAGCATCCTGATCGACGAAGCCCGGACTCCGCTGATCATTTCCGGCCCGTCGCAGGACCGCTCAGAGATGTATGTCACCCTGAACGACGTGATCCCGACGCTGACGCCCGAGCATTTCACCCGGGACGAAAAAACCCGCAACGTGACCTTCACCGACGAGGGCAACGAGTTCATGGAAAATGAACTGGCCCGGCTTGGCATTCTGCCCGAGGGTCAGTCGCTGTATGATCCCGAAAGCACCACCATCGTTCACCACGCCACGCAGGCGCTGAAGGCGCATGTCCTGTTCCAAAAGGACAAGGATTATATCGTGCGCAACGGCGAGGTGATGCTGATCGACGAATTCACCGGCCGGATGATGGCCGGGCGCCGCCTGTCGGACGGTCTGCATCAGGCGATCGAAGCCAAGGAAGGCGTCTCGATCCACCCAGAAAACGTGACTTTGGCCAGCGTGACCTTCCAGAACTATTTCCGCCTGTATGACAAGCTGGCCGGTATGACCGGCACCGCCTCGACCGAGGCC
>NZ_JBFHDW010000401.1:0-1857 GCF_041584535.1 Actibacterium sp.
AGGGTCGGGGCTGATCCACAAAAGGAGCTTCGGATGCGCGCATTTCAGATCTCTCAGGCCGGCGGCAAAGCCAGCATCGCCCAATGTGCCACGCCACAACCGACGGATGAACTGGTGCAGGTTCAAATCGCGGCGTGTGGGCTGAATTTTGCCGACCTTCTGATGATTGAAGGCAAATATCAGGACACGCCCGCCTACCCGTTCACCCTTGGGATGGAGGTCTCGGGCACCGTCACCGCGCTGGGCCCCGATGCCCCCGCCGATCTGTTGGGCAAACGTGTGGCGATCTTTGCCGGTGCGGGCGGTCTGGCCGATGTCGGGCTGTTCCCCGCCGCGCGCTGCATGGTTCTGCCCGACAGTATGAGCTTCGAAGACGCCGCCGCCTTTCAGGTCGCCTATGGCACCAGCCATGTCGCGCTTGAACACCGCGCCAAGCTGAAAGCCGGCGAAACCCTTGTGGTGCTGGGTGCCTCGGGCGGCGTTGGCCTGACTGCGGTCGAGATCGGCAAGCTGATGGGCGCCACGGTGATCGCCGTGGCCCGCGGCGCCGACAAGCTGGCCGTGGCGCAACAGGCGGGTGCCGACCATCTGATCGACGCGGAAACCGACGATATCCGCGCCCGGATCAAGGATCTGGGCGGCGCCGATGTGGTCTATGACGCCGTGGGCGGCGATCAGTTCAAGGCCAGCTTCCGCGCCTGCAACCCCGAAGCCCGGATCGTCATCATCGGTTTCGCCAGCGGCGAGGTGCCGCAAATCCCCGCCAACCACCTGCTGGTCAAGAATATTACCGTGCAGGGCCTGTATTGGGGCGGCTACCTGACCTTTGACCCGAAAGTGCTGACCGACAGCATGGCCACCCTGTTTGACTGGTATGCGCAAGGCCGCCTGAAACCTCATATCAGCAAGACCTTTTCGCTGGATCAGGCAGATCAGGCCATCGACTTTCTGCGCAGCCGCAAATCGACCGGCAAAGTGGTGGTCACCACCGCCTGATCAGGCCCCCACTTCGGCAAGCACCGGTTTCCCCGACTTGGCCCTTGAAATGCCGCCGTTGCCTGCCGATATTCCATTGCAATCGCTTCCGCTATCCTGCGGGGGCTTCATAAGATCAACTCGGAGGCTTTGATGGCTGACTTTAACACAATCCGCGCTGGCCAGGCAGGCACGACCCGCACCGCGCAGATTGACGCGGGGCTGCGCGCCCACATGAACAAGGTCTACGGCACGATGTCCGTGGGCCTGCTGATGACCGCGCTCGTGGCTTGGGCCGTTGGCACCAACGACGCGCTTCTCAGCCTGTTCCGCAACGTGCAAACCGGTCAGATGACGATCCTTGGCTATGCCGCCATGTTCGCACCGCTGGTCATGGTCTTTGCCTTTGGCGCCGCGATCAACCGCCTGTCGGCGGCGGGCGCGCAACTGTTCTTCTATGTCTATGCCGCGATGATGGGCCTGTCCCTGAGCTGGATCTTCATGGCCTTTACCGGCATCTCGATCGCCCAGACTTTCCTGGTCACCGCGATCTCGTTCGCTGGCCTGTCGCTGTGGGGCTATACCACAAAGAAAGACATCTCGGGCTGGGGCTCGTTCCTGATCATGGGCGTGATCGGCCTGCTGGTCGCCTCGCTGGTCAACATCTTCCTTGGCTCGCCGGCGATCCATTTTGCGATCTCGGTGATCGGTGTGCTGCTGTTCGCGGCGCTGACCGCCTTTGACACCCAGCGGATCAAGACCGACTATATCAGCCACGCCCACGCGATGGATCAGGAATGGCTGGCGAAATCGGCGATCATGGGCGCGCTCAGCCTGTATCTGGACTTCATCAACCTGTTCATGTTCCTGCTGCAATTCCTC
>NZ_JBFHDW010000402.1:0-1838 GCF_041584535.1 Actibacterium sp.
CTTCTGGCCGAGGCCGGGCTGGATGAGGTAGCCGAGGGCTATCGCACCTCGTCCGAGGTTCAGGGCTATCTGCGGCTGAAGATGCCCGAACGCGCCGCGCAGTATTTCGTCGATTTCTGGTCCGGCAAGGGCGCTTGGACGGCGCTGGATGACGGCACCCGGCGCTATATCACCGACACTGTGGACCGGGTCGCCGATGACTGGACCGGGGTGCTTGTCGATCTGCCTGAACAAGCCGGGATAAGCGATTGTTCTGCCTTTGGAATGCCGGTTCAACTGATCCGCGGCGGCGCGTCGCGCGCCTCGGCCCGTGCGATCATTGGCCTGCTGGCCGAGGCGCTGCCGGGGGCCGAATTTCATGATGTGCCGGGGGTCGATCACATGGCGCCCGTCGCCCGGCCCGATCTGATCAACCCGCTGATCGTCCGGTTTCTGGACAATCATGCTGCAAACGGTGCCTGAGGGGCGCTGAAATAGGGAGAGATACGATGTTCAATGCTTTGGTGGTTGAGAAAGACGAAGACGGCAAAACCCGCGCCGCCGTGCAACAGATCGACGAGTCGCGCCTGCCCGAAGGCAACGTGACCGTTGCGGTCGAATATTCGACGGTGAATTACAAGGACGGGCTGTGCATCGGCCCCGGTGGCGGGCTGGTGCGCAATTATCCGCATGTGCCGGGCATTGATTTCGCCGGCACCGTCGAGGCCTCGGACGACGCTCGATATAAACCCGGCGATAAGGTGGTTCTGACCGGCTGGCGCGTGGGCGAAGTGCGCTGGGGCGGTTATGCGCAAAAGGCGCGGGTGAATGCCGATTGGCTGGTGCCGCTGCCTGCCGGGCTGGAACCGCGTCAGGCGATGGCGGTCGGCACGGCCGGTCTGACAGCGATGTTGGCGATCATGGCGCTTGAGGATCAGGGGATGAAACCCGGTCAGGGGCCGGTTCTGGTCACGGGGGCTGCGGGGGGTGTTGGCTCGGTCGCGGTGGCTGTGCTGGCGCATCTGGGTTACGAGGTCGCCGCGGTCACCGGCCGCGCCGATCAGGCCGATTACCTGCGCGGCCTTGGCGCGACCGAGATCATCCCGCGCGAAGACCTGACCGAAGTCACCCGCAAACCGCTTGAGGCTGAACGCTGGGCGGGCTGCGTCGATGCGGTGGCGGGCGCGATGCTGGGCCGGGTCCTGAAACAGATGAAATACGGTGCCTCGGTCGCGGCGATCGGTCTGGCGGGCGGTGCCGCGATTGATGGCGCGCTGATCACGCCGTTCATCCTGCGTGGCGTCAACCTGTTGGGCATCGACAGCGTGATGCAGCCCTATGGCAACCGCCTGCGGGCCTGGCAGCGTATCGCCAGCGATCTGCCGATGGACCGGCTTGAGACCATGGTGCAACCGGCGGTTCTGGCCGATCTGCCCGCTTTGGGGGCCGCGATCCTGAAAGGTCAGGTCAAGGGCCGGATCGTCGTCGACGTGAACGCCTGAATGACCGGGCAATCGCCGGTTCTGTTGTGGTTGCGGCGCGATCTGCGCCTTGCCGATCATCCGGCGCTGGCGGCGGCTTGTGCGTCGGGGCGGCCGGTGATCCCGGTGATCCTCTATGACGACTCGGTGGCGGCGCTGGGGGCAGCGCCGCGGTTCCGGCTGGGCCTGTCGATTGCCGATCTCTCGGCCCGGCTGGATCGGCGCGGCAGCCGCCTGATCCTGCGGCGCGGTCCGGCGCATGAGGTGCTGCGCGCCCTGATCGCTGAAACCGGCGCGGGCGCGGTCTATTGGTCGCGCCTCTATGATCCGGCATCGCGTGCCCGTGCCACTGAAATCAAGGCAAGCCTGCGCGCGGAC
>NZ_JBFHDW010000403.1:0-1835 GCF_041584535.1 Actibacterium sp.
CGCAATCTCGTCAAACGGGTTCATCGACATCTTCACATTCGCAAGATCAACTCCGCTACCGTCCGCCTTCACACGAACCTTAACGTTATAGTCAATCACGCGCTTCACAGGCACCAATACCTTCATAAGCGTCGTCTCCTTGGGTCTTTTACGCAATCATTGGAAGTTTGTTAGCGACTCCCGAAACGGGAAAACAGGGCAAATTTCAGCACAAAACCAAATTCGCGCCGATCGGCTGCGTTTATATACCGCCTGTTACGGCTGGGGTGCAACCGGTTGCGTAGCGGCAGCCTTACCTGTTCGCGCCCGGAACCCACAGCACATCGTCGGTGCCGCCGCCATTGGCTGTGCGGGCGGCGACGAAGAACCAGTCAGACAGGCGGTTCAGGTATTTCACCGCTGCGGGGTTCACGGATTCGACGGTGGACAGTTCCACTGACAGTCGCTCGGCCCGGCGCGATACGGTGCGGCACAGGTGCAGATAGGCCGACAGCGGCGAGCCGCCGGGCAGGATGAAGCTGCGCAGCGGGTTCAGCGCCGTGTTCATCGCGTCAATCTCGGCTTCCAGCCGCGCCACCTGAGAATCGACCATCCGCAGCACCGGATAGGGGGCTTCGGCATCCTTTTCCATATCGGGGCGGCACAGGTCGGCGCCCAGATCAAAGAGGTCGTTCTGGATCGCTGCCAGCCGCGCGTCCATTTCGCCTTCGGCATGCAGGCGGGCAAGTCCGACGGTGGCGTTGGTCTCGTCCACGGTGCCATAGGCGGTGACGCGCATCGAATGTTTTGCCACCCGGTCGCCGTTGCCCAGCGCGGTTTCGCCAGCGTCTCCGGTGCGGGTGTAGATCTTGTTCAGAACAACCATGGCTTAACCTCCCTTGCCGCGCAGGAACACGAACAGCAGGATCAGCAGCACCGCGACGAACTGAGCCCCGATACGATAACGCATCAGCCGGTTGGCGTGTTTGCGGTTGAAATCGCCACCTTTGGCAAAGCCACCGATCCCAAGCATCAGGATCAGCACGACCACAAGGCAAGCCGCGGCGACAACAATGAACAGTGGATCGTTAAACATGGTGTTTCCTTTCGTCGCCGCAGGCATAGCTGTCCGCGCCTGAAAAGCGAACCGATAATTCGTCGCAGTCAGGCCTTGGCCAACAGCCAATCCAGGGCCGAGGTCGGCAGAATACGCCGAATGATGTCGATGGCATAGGTCGGCGTGGTGACGGCATAGCGGGCGCGGGGGCGCGGGCTTTCCAAGGCGTGCACCAGTTTGGCGGTAACCGCGCTGGCAGGCAGTTCGAACGGGTCTTTCTTGGCCTCGCGATAAAGCCGCGCCAGCAATTTGTCGCGATATTGATCGGCGCGGGGCGAGGCCTGCCAGTCGATCCATTTCTCGAACTGTTGCGCCGCGTTCACCCGGAACTTGGTGGTGATCGGGCCAGGTTCGATCAGCGAGATCCTGATCGGCGTGTCGCGCATTTCCAGCCGCAGCGTATCGGTCAGCCCTTCAAGCGCGAATTTCGTGGCGTTATAGGCGCCGCGCCACGGCAGGCCGACCAGCCCCAGAACCGACGAGCAATTGACGATCCGGCCGCCGCCCTGGGCGCGCATGACGGGGATCACCAGCCGGGTCAGTTCGTGCGGGCCAAACAGGTTGGTGGAAAAGATCGCCTCAAGCGCGCCGCGGGGCAGGTCCTCGACCGCGCCGGGACAGGCATAGGCGCCGTTGTTGAACAGCGCGTCCAGCGTGCCGCCGGTGCGGGACAAGGACTCGGAAACGGCGGCGCTGATGGTGGCCGGGTCGTCGTAATCCAGAACGAAGCTTTCCAGCC
>NZ_JBFHDW010000404.1:0-1823 GCF_041584535.1 Actibacterium sp.
GATAAAGCTGTCATCACCGGCACCGGCACCGGTGACCTGAACGCCAATCCGCACCCGGCCTGCGGGATAGATGCGTTGCAGGACGAACTTGCCTGCGGGGTCGGGGCGCAGGGTTTCGCCCAGCGTATAGACCAGCGCGCCATCGCGAACATTGGTGCCGCTGACCGTCACAGCGCCGCCATGAACACGGATGCGGCGGCGGGCGGTTTGGTCCAGACCGGCCTCGGCGAAATCGCCCAGATCGGCGGCCCCGATCCCGGCGCTCAGCGGCAGGGGGCGGGTCTCGTCAAACCGTCCGGAGGCGTCATAGACCCGGTGATACAGCACCAGATCATCCTGCGGCATCGGAATGCGGGCCGAGCCGTTCGGCGCGACCGGGATGACCGCGACCGTCTTCGGCGGCTGGCCGGGCTGTTCGTGCACCAGCCGGAATTCGGCGCGGGTGACGAAATAGGGATAGTTCAGCGCGCTTTGCAGTCGCAGACCGTCACCGTCGCGCTGAACGACCGCCGCCAGCCGGGGCGTGATGTTCAGCCCGTCAAATCGCACCTGTAAATCGGCTTTGGCAAGCGCGCGGTCGGCTTTGGCGGCTTGGGTCACCGGGGTCTTGGCGCCGGAAATCACCGTGCCATCGACCAGAATGCTGAACCCCGGAGTGTTCTGCGCCGCGCCCGGCACCGCGCAGGCGACCGAGGCGCTGAGGCCAGCCAGCCCCAACCGGGTCAGGAACGAGGTTTTCTGCCAGTTACTCATTGGCGCCGCCCTTCCTGAGGGTTTTCTCAATTTCCAGACGACGGCCGCCAACGGCGCTGAGACGGTCGCGCAGCGCGGTTTCGACAGCGTCAAGGCGGGCGCGGGCAAGGGCGCGGTCCTCGGCGTCGGACAGGGTATAGGTCAGGCTGATCCGGTCGGGCGTGCTGGTCAGATGCGCGGCCAGCGCGGTCAGGCCATCCTCCAGCTCGGGGCTGAAGCCGGTGCCCTGATCGGTGAACGCCTGTGCCGACAACAGGATTTCCACCCCATCGGCCAGCGCCGCGCCAAAGTTCAGCTTGGCCATCTTACCCGCGGTCAGGCGCACCACGCGCGGGTTCTCGGTGGTGACGCGATAGCCGGTCGGCAGGCTGCGGGTGTCCAGTTTCAGCATATAGTTGCTGCCGATGTCGCGGGGCAGGGCAGCGCAGGGGACGCTATAGCGGCCAAAGGCGTCAGTGGTGACGATGCGCCCGTTCGGCGCCACAAGGCGCACGCCGGGCAGGCCGGGCTCGGTCTGGTCGCCGGTCGGCGCATCAAGATAGCCGTTGCGGTTCTTGTCGTCGAACACCCGGCCGATCACATCCGAACAATCGAACACATGCTCGGGCATGATCTTGACCGAGGCCGTGGCCCGGTTCGACAGGGTGCGGCCATAGCTGTTGTCGATCCACGCGGTGTTGATCTGCGGCCCGAAGGTGCCGGTGCCGGTGACACGGGCGCTATAGGTCAGGGTGACCGTCGCGCCGGGGTCTACATCGGCCAGCCAGGTATAGGTGTTACCTGCGATCACCGGCTCTTGGGCGATGCCATCGACGCGGGCGGTGCCGGGGGTATAGCGGATCGCGCCGGGCATGACGTCGATCAGCCGCGCATCGGCAAAGGTAAAGCCCGAGCTGTTGGTATAGGTGACGGTGTAATTCACGGTCTCACCGGCAACGGCGGTGGCACGGTCGGCGGTTTTCTCGGCGACGATGTCGGTCTGGTCGGCGCAATTGGCCAGCGGGATGTTGTTGTTCAGAACGAACGGATCGCCGGCCTGGAATTCGAAGGTGGTATAGAACGGGTTCGCC
>NZ_JBFHDW010000405.1:0-1818 GCF_041584535.1 Actibacterium sp.
GCGCCATGCGCACCGCCTCGCCCGAGATCGTGTCGGACTCGAACATATCCGGGTCCAGACGCGCGACATGGATCGCAAAGCCCTGAATGAAACGCAGGTAGATCGCGTTCGCGGCCTCTTCGCCCAGACGCTCGGTCAGTTCGGCGTGGCGAGCGTCGTTCATGTCGATATTCAGCACCGCCCCCGGCCCGCCCCAATCGGGATCTTCCGAGCTGGGCCGCACCGACACCAGCGGCGCGTCGCCGAACACTGCCAGAATTCCAGAAATATCAGGGGTTTGCCCGGCGGCAATCCGATGCACCGCATCAAAGGACAGCGCCACGGTCTGTGGCACCGGCATTCCCAGCCGAATCAGCCGTTGCAGGCACTTGGCACGGCCGCCATGCTGGCTGACCGTCACATCCGCATTCGGCGTGATAACGGTGAAATCTTTGAAATCGGTATGCTTTTGCACGGCAGCGCCCTTTGTGTTGCGGCGCAGGATACGCCGATGACACGTCTTGGCAAGGAAACCGTTACACTTTCTTCACAGCGGTGAAACCGCCACGACACAACGACCAAATTTTCCGCAATGGGTTTCGCGGCGGTCTAGCCTTCGATGCGCGTCAGGTCAGCGACCTGCACGCAGGTTTCGCGGATACGGTGCAGCAGGTTCAACCGGTTGCGGCGCACGATATCGTTGTCGGTGTTCACCTGAACCGCCTCGAAAAACCCGTCGATCGGCGCGCGCAGGGCGGCCATCGCGCCCATTGCCACGGCGAAATCTTCGGTTGCGACCGCCGAGGCGATCACCTGTTCCGCATCGTCCAAAGCCGCGAACAAGGCCTTTTCGCTGGCATCCTCGGCGAATTTCACGTCGGGGCCATAGCGGTATTCGACACCGTCTTTTTCCTCGGCCTGGGCAAGGATGTTGTTGGCGCGTTTAAAGCCCTGCAACAGGTTGTCGCCCTCTTCGGTGGCCAGAAACGCCCCCAGCGCCTTGGCGCGGTTGACCAGCAAGGTCAGGTCGTCATTGCCGGGCATTGCGATGCAGGCGTCGATCACGTCATGGCGCAGGCCTTCGTCGCGCAGGTGCACTTTCAGCCGGTCATGGAAGAACGCCAGCAGGTCGTCGCTGGTGGCGGGCAGGTTGGCGCGCAATTTGGCCAGCCAGCTGCCCTCTTCCACTGTGAAACTGTTGCCGTCGCCCGAGTTCAGCTTGTCCAGAACCGCATGGAACGCCGCGCCAAACACGCCGTGCCGGGCGATTTCATCGACCATGTGGCTGAGGAAATAGGCGTCTTTCTCTTCGGCGGTGTCGGTGTTCAGCGCGATGGTATGGGCCAGCAGCTGCATATCGATCAGGCGCTCCAGCCCGACCCGCAGGTCATTGCCCAGAATGGTGCGGATGATGCCCAGCGCCGCACGGCGCAGCGCGAACGGGTCTTTGCTGCCGGTGGGTTTCTCATCGATCACCCAGAACCCGGTCAGCGTATCCAGCTTGTCGGCCATCGAAACCGAGATCGACACCGGCGCTGTCGGCAGATCATCCGAAGGGCCAAGCGGCTTGTAATGCATCTCGGCGGCTTCAGCGATATCGGCGCTCAGGTCGGCCTCGGCGGCGTAATAGCGGCCCATGATGCCTTGCAGTTCCGGGAATTCATAAACCATTTCCGAGGCCAGATCGGCCTTGGCAACCTCGGCCGCCTTGCGGGCGGCATCGGCATCGGCGCCGACCAGCGGCGCGATACCGGCGGCCAGTTCGGCAATGCGGGCCACGCGGGCGCCCTGAGTGCCCAGCGCGTTGTGAAAGGTCACATGGCCCAGCTTGTCCAGCCA
>NZ_JBFHDW010000406.1:0-1818 GCF_041584535.1 Actibacterium sp.
CCGCCGATCCCGACGACCTAGTTCTGTGAGCCGAAATATTTGCGATACAGCCGGTCATACGTGCCGTTTTCCCGCAGGGTCAGCAGCGCACGGTTGATCGGCTCAAGCAACGGGCTGCCCGAGGGCAGGGCAAAGCCATAAGCCTCGCGGCGGAACGGTGCGCCGATCATCTGGGCCTTGGACCTGCCGTCATGGTTGGCGTAATAGGCCAGCACCGGCGCGTCGAACACCACCGCATCCAGCTGTCCGGTCTCGAACGCCTCGATCAGCGCGCCCAGATCCTCATAGCCGACATAATCGACATCGCGGTCTTGCAGGAACGCGGCACTGGTTGAACCGCTGATGGTGCCGGTGGTCTTGCCATACAGATCATTCGGCGAATTGACCGAGCCCTGAATCGCGTCAACCGTCAACATCGCGGTGATCTTTGCGACAAAGATCGACACCAGAAACAGCGACGACAGCACCAGCAGCACGCCAAAGACCCGGCCGAAAAAAGTGCGAGGCACGCGTTCTTCGAAACCGCCATTCACCACAAGGTTCAGCGCCCACCAAAAGGACGGGAACATCGCCTCGCGCGCGGGGCGGTCGAAAAACGGCTGGGCGCGGCGTTCCAGATGCCACATCAGCATCCCGCCGCCGAACAGCATCAAAAAGGCGACGATGATCGCCAGCACCAGATCGCGCGACAGGATCACCCGCCAGACCGTGCTGATCTGGTTGCTATGCGGCACCATGATCTGCAAGCCGCTTTCAAAGATCGCATGGCTGAAATCCAGCACCTTTTCGCGCTCGGCGGTGATCGAGATATTGGCGACCGCGATGTCGATCGTTCCGGCCTGCACCCGCCCCAGCATGTCGCTGAAGGTGTTTTGGCGGGCATAGGTCGAGGACTTGCCGATTTCCTTGGCGACGGCCTCCCACAGCTCGATGCTAAAGCCGGTCTGCGCCCCGTTGTGAAAGGTCGAGAACGGCGGGCGTTCGACCGTCGCCACCTCGACCGTCTGCGCACTGACAAGCCCGGGCAGGGCGGCGCCAAGGGTCAGGGTCAGGGCGGTCAGCAGCAGGCACAGGGATCGGAGCATGGGCTTTCGGGTCCGGTTGGCTAGGGTCAACGGCTGAACAATGCCGCACAAAGCGTTACTGCCTCATAGGCGCGCAGAACGGGACATGCCAGTTTCTTGTGTAACGGCAAGCTGTTGGCGGGTGCATTGCGCAACACTGTCGTGGCCAGCATTTCCGGCGTTTCGCGCAGATCGCCGATGAACAGGCTTTCCATCGGCAGGCCCGCCACATCCAGCATCGTGTGGTCGTCCAGCACCAGTTGGTGATAGCGCACCGTCGCGGCACAATCGGCAGGCACGGCGCAATTGGTGCCGACAAGGGCCTGGGCCTCGACCAGAACGCGCTCTTCTCCGAACAGGTATTCGACCTCGGGGCCGCGCACGATCAGCCGCTGTTCGGGGGCGACGATCACATCGCGCCGAAGCCCCAGAAAGGGCGCCCGCAACCGCAAGGGCCGGAACCGCCCGCGCGCGGGCACGTCGCGCTGGGTGCTGAACCGGATCGGATGCGCATGGCCATCCACGTCCTGCACCAGATCGCCCGCGCACAGCTGATCGGCGCGGCGATAACCTTGCGGCGTCAGAACCGGGGCGGCGCCCGACAGGCTGGGGGCAAGGCCGACGGGTTCTTGCCGGTCGGACAGGCCAAAGCATACCACCCCGCCGTCAAACCGCACCGCATCCCCGCCTTGGTTCAGCGCCGCCACATCGCCCGCCAACCACGGCAGCGGGTCACAGAATTCCTTTTGCAGCA
>NZ_JBFHDW010000407.1:0-1813 GCF_041584535.1 Actibacterium sp.
GGTGGATGAGATCGCCCGCCTGACCAACCGAGTGCGCATGTTGATGGAACGCGAGGCCGAGCGCGAAGTGGCCGAAGGCGGCACCGTGCCGATGGCCGATCAGCGCCCGCCGCATTGGTAAGGGCTGCGGCGGTGCGGTGTTTCGCCAACGCTTAGGCGAACTCGATCCCCAAATCGCCGCTGGCCTCAATTCCGCTGGCATCGGTGGCCAGCGTATAGCCAAGATCTTGCAGCGCTGCGACGCTCCAATCCGACAGATAGTTTGCCCCGTCCCAGTCATCGGTCGGGTCCGAATTTCCGTTATCTTCGTAATAGCCGATATAGCCGGTCATCAGTTCCAGCTGATAGGTCTCTTCATCCCAGTGACCGCCCGCCGTGCCCGACCCGCCATCGGTTTCAACGAACACGAACCCGTCGCCATTATAGGCCGCCAGAACCGCCTCGCCGATGTAATAGCTTTCGACAATGTCATCGGTCGGCTTTTTCGTGCCATTGTCGTCAACCACTGCGGTTTCGACCAAACCGTTGTAATTCCACAAGGTTCCAAAGCCCAGCACATGCATCATCTCGTGCAGGATGATGTCGTCGAACAGCCCGGCGGCCGAATAGGCCTCGGCGTCGGCAATGTCGAATTCCATCACACCCATGATCGGCGTGTAATCGGCCGAGCGCACAACCGTCGGCCCCGCCTGCCCCAGAACACCACCCGTGCCGTCGATATTGGTCAGCGAGGCCTGGATCACGATGTCGTCGATCGCCTGACCGTTATAGACGATGTCAGGCATGTCGCCGATGATCACGGTCGACAGGAAATCGGCCGCGGCCTGAAACTGAACCTTCAGGTAGTCCGGCCAGTCGCCCATGAATTCGATGGTGATGTTGAACTCAAGTGAATCGTCCACATTCGGATCGCCGCTGATATAGACGTCGGTCACCGTGGGCTCGGTCCCGGTCGTGCCGCCGGGATTGCCACCCCGGCCACCGCCGCCGCCGCCGCCGCCGCCGCCCTTGGCGTCATAGCCGCCATCCAGAACGATGTAATCCTGATTGGCCACCGCATGAAGCGCCGAGACCGTCGAATTCCCGAACAGCGCCTTACCGCCTCCGCTGGCCATGAAGTCTGTGAAATTCCCGGATGACATGGTGTCTCTCCCAATCCTTGGCCCCCAGAACACTCTATACGATTCCCGCCCGAAACCCAAAAAAATAGGTTAGTTCGAAATAGCCTTTGGGAAAGCGGCGCCCAATTGATCGCCACCCCCGATCAATTGGGTGCGCCAGATCAGATTATCTACGCCGGTTCGGCCACCAACAGGCCGCGCCCCTTCAACAACGCCTCGACCCCCGGCATCCGACCCCGGAATTTGGTATACAGGGTCTCGGCCTCTTCCGAGCCGCCCGCCGACAGGATGAAGGTCTCAAGCTTACGCGCGACATCGGCATCAAAGGCGCCCCCGGCCTCGTCAAAGGCGGCAAAGGCATCGGCATCCATCACCTCGGACCACATATAACTGTAATAGCCCGCCGAATATCCGTCGCCCGAGAACACATGCGCGAAATGCGGCGTCGCGTGGCGCATCCGGATCGCGTGCGGCATGCCCAGATCCTCCAGAACCCGCGCCTGCGCCGCCATCGGATCGGCGGGGGCCGCGCCCTCGTGGAACGCCAGATCGACCAGCGCCGAGGCAACATATTCCACCGTCTGGAACCCCATGTCATAAGTCGCCGCCGCCAACAGCCGATCCAGCATATCGCGCGGCATCGGCGCGCCGGTCTTGGCATGCGTGGCGAATTCCGCCAGCACCTCGGGCAC
>NZ_JBFHDW010000408.1:0-1804 GCF_041584535.1 Actibacterium sp.
CCCTTGGCCACGACCGAGGATTGCGTTGTTCCAGGCAACAGGTGCACGGCCCCCATCATCGTGCCGATCAATCGTTCGATGTGCCCTCCGAAATGAGGACTGCCTGGCGGCCGATAGACCAGATCGATCCCCCATTCTGCACATGCCGACCGAAAGGCATGCGACCGGAAATCGCGCCCGTTATCGACGTGGATGCTATGCGGTTTACCCTGCGCGGGCCAAGGAACATTGCGCACCAATTCCGCCAGAAGTTCCGCCTTGGGGGCCACAGCCTGTGTCAGGCAAAGCGCCACCGACAGACGCGAAGGTGCCTCGAGAGAGGTGTAATATCCGGTCACCATCCGCGTTGCGACGTCGATCGCCAGCGTGACCCAAGGCCGCCCAATTGGTTTGCGTTCAAAACTGTCGACGAGAATGATGTCCGCAGACGTATGGTCGATTTGCACGACCTCCAGTGGCCGGTTTGCCTTGTTGTCGCCTACGACCGGCGCAAATTTCTGGCGGGCCGCCTTTGCGCCTTCGCGTGCCTTGGCAATTTCACGGGCATCCATTGCATCCAGCCTGCGCTGAACCGTCCGACGTGTCGGCGGTTGCAAGCCCTGCTGCCAGCACGCGCTTCGGATTTCTGTCACGATGCGCGACAGGCTTGGGCGTTCCCGCCGTAAGAAATAACGGCGAAGATGTTCTTCGATCACCGCTTCCACCTTGCCGGATATCAAGGTTGTACCAGTCGGGCGGCCCCGTTTCCGAGAAGCCAGCGCGCTGGTGCGCCCACCCTCTTCGGCCAGACGCTTTATCCAGCGCCAGACAGTCGCCCTGCTGACACCAAGCTCCCAAACGGCGTCATTGATGCCACTTTCCAGACTGCCAGTTCCTTTGAGATATGCCTGAACAAGCGGACGCAGAACGGCCGCCCTGCGCGCCTCCTCAGCACCAGCGGCAACGAAGTCTTCGCGATCATCATCCATCAATATTTGCCACACGAAGCTGCGAACCCTGTCTCAGGTTTAAGGGCAAAAATATCGGATTTAAAGGCAAAATATCATATTTAAGGGCAAAGCAAGGCCGTTGATTTCGTTGGATTTCTCATCTCACAATTAAGGGCTACGCGACACCTGAACGTAAATTTTTGTCCTCCGGACGACGAGCTAAACCTAAGTTGCAAGCCGCCACATCCGGAATCGCCCTTGCCCTGTCACCTCGCATATCAGGCCTCGCATTTCCATCCAGGCAAGGTTGCGCTGGACGGCGGCACGGCTGGCGCCCGTCAGGGCCTCGGCCATCGGGGCCGAAACGAGCGGCCATTCGGTCAGCACAGCGCGCAAGGAAGGGGGTGTCTTGCCTGAAAGCGGCGTCATCTCGGCCTCCGCCCGCGCAGCCCAAGCTTCGATATCGTCAAGGTGCCGCATCGCTGTCAGGCATGCCGTCTCGATGCCGTCGAGCCAACGCGCGAGACGGTCGACCGGTAGACCACCGGCTCGTAGCCCCCCTGCCCCGCCCATTGCCAGAGGCGCAAAGACTGCTCCCTTGCCCTCGCTGGCCGCGATCCGCGCAGCTGTGACTGCCGCCTCCATTCGATCGCCTTGCTGCCCGAGTCCCGCGAGGCTCCAGAGGTGAAAGCCCAAGCAAGCACGGGTGATCGGGTGCAACTCGGAGGCTTGCGCCGTCAGATCCAGCCAACCGCCTGCGCGATCCGCAAACGGTTCGGCCGCATCGGCGAGGTTCTCGGGGTCGCGGCGGTCAAGGAAGGCGGAAAGGTCTACCTCCGGTCCCGGCCCACCGGTTAGCCGCCGCACCGCCCAAC
>NZ_JBFHDW010000409.1:0-1798 GCF_041584535.1 Actibacterium sp.
TCGACCAGCAGCTTGGCCGTCATCGGCGAGAATTCCGCCGGTTTATGCACCACGGTGCAGCCCGCCGCCAATGCCGGAGCAATCTTCCACGTCGACAGCATGAACGGCGTGTTCCACGGGGTGATCACGCCAACCGGACCAATCGGGCGGCGCGAGGTCATGTTCAGCTGGCTGTCGCTGCGCAGCATCTGGCCGTCGCGGGCCTGGGGCGCCTTGTCGGCAAAATAGCGGAAATTCTCGGCGCCGCGAATGGCAGCCTTGGCCATAAAGCGGATCGATTGACCGGTGTCCATCGATTCAACCAAGGCGATTTCTTCGGCTCGGGCTTCGATCCCATCCGCGACTTTGTTCAGAATTTTGCGCCGCTCGACGCCGCTCATGTCGCGCCAGGCCGGGAACGCCGCCTTGGCTGCGGCAACCGCCGCATCGACATCGGCCCTGCCGCCACGGGCGACCTTGGCCAGCGGTTTCAGATCGACCGGCGAGATGGTGTCAAAGGTTTCACCCGAAATAGCCTCCACCGAAGCCCCGCCGATATGCAGCTTCACGCCCTCGGCCCGGAACCGCGCCAGATAGGTTTCAGCCTTGGCCAGATTGTCTTGGAACGTGGTCATCGCGGTCTCCTGCGGCTAGGCGGTCTTGCCCGACAGGCGGGCATGCATGGGGTTGGCTTTCAGGCTAAACGCTGGATCATTCACAGAAATATCCAACGATAGGGCGAAATGCGGCTCGGCCAGCAGATCGGCCAGATGGGCCTTGGCGGCGTCAAACACGATCGTCCCAGCCGCTTGCAATTGTTCGGTTGTGCGCCCCGCGCCAACAAACATGTTCAGCGCGACAAAGTTGTTTTGCGGCAGGTCATCGGCCACCACGAACGCATCCGCCGGATAGGCACGGACCCGAATACCGGCCACCGGAAAGAGGCCAACGCGGATCAGCGCCGCCTGCAACGCCCGGCACAGCGCGGGCATGTCCACACGGGCCTCGATTGGCCGGGAATACTCGATTCGAAGATGTGGCATCTGTTTCCCTCCCGATTTCGCTTAACATGTTAATTATATGCTGACTTGTCAATAACCATTTTTTCGCGCATGTGACCAACGATCGGAATGAACCATACGGAAAGCTATTGGAACAGTCGCGCAATCACAGGAAACTGGACGTTGAAGACGGGTTCGAATTGGCCGAGACCCGCCGCACCCTGCCCATCGCCCTGTTGCGGGCGCGCGAGGCGGTGATGGATCGCTTTCGTCCGATGCTGCATGCGAATGACATCACCGAACAGCAATGGCGCGTGATCCGTATCCTGTTCGAATTGGGTGAAGCCGATGCCACCAAGCTGGCCGAACTGGCCTGCATCCTGCCGCCCAGCCTGACACGGATGCTGCGCACGCTTGAGGCGCGCGGGTTCATCGTGGTCCGCAAAGACCCGACCGATGGCCGCAAAAGCCTGATCGCGATCACCGCCGAGGGCCGCGCCTTCATCAATCTGGCCTCGCGCGACAGCGCCGCGATCTATGCCCAGATCGAGGCCCTGCTTGGCGCGGACCGGTTACAGCATTTGCTGAACGAGTTGGAATTCGTGTTGGACAGGCTGTCCGGGGACAGCCTGAACCTGTAACGACGATTTAGCCGACAAAGGCCTTTTCGACGACGAATTGCGCCGGCTCGGAATTGGCGCCTTCCTTCAGGCCAAAGCCTTCGAGGATCGCCATGATATCCTTGTTGAACCCCAGACTGCCGCAGACCATGCCCCGGTCGTGTTCCGCATCCATCGGCGGCAGGCCGAGGTCGGCGA
>NZ_JBFHDW010000410.1:0-1744 GCF_041584535.1 Actibacterium sp.
GAGGTTGTTCAGGAGGGTCCGCATGAGAGCATGTCCTTCCCGTTACACCAGGACCGCGCCCCCGGCCTGGATCGCGCCCTCGGTCGAGGCGTCGCCGAGGAGCATCTCGTTGTGCGGCTTGCCCGACGGGATCATCGGGAAACAGTTCTCGTGTTTCTCAACCAGACAATCAAAGATCACCGGCCCGTCATAGTTGATCATCTCCATGATCGCGTCGTCCAGATCGGCCGGGTCGCTGCATTTGATGCCCTTGGCGTTAAAGGCCTCGGCCAGTTTGACGAAATCGGGCAGGGCCTCGGACCAGGATTGCGAATAGCGCTCGCCGTGCAGCAATTGCTGCCACTGGCGCACCATGCCCAGACGTTCGTTGTTCAGGATGAACTGTTTCACCGGCAGCCGGTATTGCGACGCGGTGCCCATTTCCTGCATGTTCATCAGCCACGAGGCCTCGCCCGCGACGTTCACCACCAACGCATCGGGATGTGCCAGTTGCACGCCGATCGACGCCGGGAAGCCATAGCCCATGGTCCCCAGACCGCCCGAGGTCATCCAGCGTTTGGGTTGGTCAAAGCCAAGGAATTGCGCCGCCCACATCTGGTGCTGGCCCACTTCGGTGGTGATATAGCGATCCATGCCCTTGGTCAGCGCCTCAAGGCGTTGCAGGGCATACTGCGGCTTGATGATGGTGTCCGAGTTCTTGTAGCTCAGACAGTTGATATCGCGCCACTTGTTGATCTGGGTCCACCATTTTTCCAGACCGGCCTTGTTGACCTTGCGACCGCGCGACTTCCAGATCCGCAGCATGTCTTCCAGAACATGCGCCACGTCGCCGACGATCGGCAGTTCGACATGGATGATCTTGTTGATCGAGCTGGGGTCGATATCAATGTGCGCTTTCATGGATTTCGGGCTGAAATCCGCGATCCGGCCGGTGATCCGGTCGTCGAACCGGGCACCGATGTTGATCATCAGGTCACAGTCATGCATGGCCATGTTGGCCTGATACAGGCCGTGCATCCCCAGCATCCCCAGCCATTTCTCGCCCGACGCCGGATAGGCGCCCAGACCCATCAGGGTCGAGGTAACGGGAAAGCCGGTGGCCTCGATCATTTCGCGCAGCAATTGCGTTGCCGCATCGCCCGAGTTGATGACGCCGCCGCCGGTATAGAAAATCGGCCGTTCCGCGGATTCCATCGCCTCGACCAGACGGGTGATCAGCTCGGGATCGCCTTTCAGGCGCGGCTGGTAATGGCTGGTCGCAACTTTGCGCGGCTCGGTATAGGTGCCGCTGGCGAATTGCACGTCTTTCGGGATGTCGATCAGCACCGGACCCGGACGGCCCGACGTGGCGACGTGAAACGCCTCGTGAATGGTGCCGGCCAGCGCATCGGTGTCCTTCACCAGCCAGTTGTGCTTGGTGCAGGGGCGGGTGATGCCAACGGTGTCGGCCTCTTGAAAGCCATCGGTGCCGATCATGAAGGTCGGAACCTGACCGGTGAAAACGACGATCGGAATGCTGTCCATCAGCGCATCGGTCAGACCGGTCACCGCGTTGGTGGCACCGGGACCCGAGGTCACCAGAACAACGCCGGGCTTACCGGTCGAGCGGGCATAGCCCTCGGCGGCATGAACAGCGGCCTGTTCATGGCGGACCAGAATGTGACGAATGTCATTCTGCTGGAAAATCTCGTCATAGATCGGCAGGACGGCACCGCCGGGATAGCCAAAGACCACCTCGACACCC
>NZ_JBFHDW010000411.1:0-1723 GCF_041584535.1 Actibacterium sp.
CTGAACTGTATTGGCGGCCGATTCTGGCGTTTCTGGTGGCCATGGCCGCGCTGGCGCCGGTGCTGTTTTCGGGCCTGCCACGGCAGATGCTGCGACTGTCGGTTCTGGCGCCGTTCGTGGTGCCGTGGTTGCTGTGGGGCGGCTCGATCTGGTTGCCGCTGTCGGTGCTGTTCGGCTTTGGCATCGGCTATGTATTCTTTGGCGTCGGCAGCCGCAGATTGGGCAGCCTGATCGGCCTGATCCTTGCGATCTTAGCACCGATCCTGTGGTGGCTAGTTCTGGCCGGGCCGGTGGCGCAGTTCCTGACCGAAAGCCTGACCCCGCTGGTGATGCTTGAGCCGATCGAAAGCCGGCAATTCGGCGGTTTCATGCTGTCGGTGACAATCGGCCTGACTGCAATCACCCTGTCGCTGCCGCTGGGCATTGTTCTGGCGCTGGGGCGGCAATCGGATCTGGTGATCGTCAAGGCGCTGTGCGTCGGGTTCATCGAATTCATTCGCGGCGTGCCGCTGATCACGCTGCTGTTCGTGGCCTCGACCCTGCTGAACTATTTCCTGCCGCCGGGCACCTCGTTCGATATCATCATCCGGGTCATCATCATGGTGACGCTGTTCGCCTCGGCCTATATGGCCGAAGTGGTGCGCGGCGGGCTGGCGGCGCTGCCCAAGGGTCAATACGAGGCCGCGGATGCGCTGGGTCTGGATTACTGGAAGGCGCGGCGGCTGATCATCATGCCGCAGGCGCTGAAAATCTCGATCCCGGGCATCGTCAGCACCTTTATCGGCGTGTTTAAAGACACAACGCTGGTGTCGATCATCGGCTTGCTGGACCCGATCGGCCTGTCCAGCTCGATCCGCGCCGATGTGAACTGGAACGGTATCGTGTGGGAGCTGTATGGCTTTATCGCGCTGGTGTTCTTTGTCTTTTGTTTCTCGATGTCCCGCTATTCGATGTATCTGGAGCGCAAGCTGCAGACCGGTCATCGCTAAGGAGTGTCAACAATGTCCGACCCTGTTGCAGCCCGTGACGTCGACCGCAAGAAACTGCAGGTCTCTGATGAAGTTGCCATTGAAATCAAGGCGATGAACAAATGGTATGGCGCATTCCATGTGTTGCGCGACATCAACCTGACCGTCAATCGCGGCGAGCGGATCGTCATCGCCGGCCCGTCCGGGTCGGGGAAATCGACGCTGATCCGCTGTATCAACCGGCTTGAGGAACATCAGGCCGGGCAGATCATCATCGATGGCACTGAACTGACCTCGGACCTGAAAAACATCGACCGAATCCGCTCCGAAGTCGGGATGGTATTTCAGCATTTCAACCTGTTCCCGCATCTGACCATTCTGGAAAACTGCACGCTGGCGCCGCTTTGGGTGCGCAAGATCCCCAAGAAAGAAGCGGTTGAGACCGCGATGCATTTTCTGGAAAAGGTAAAAATCCCCGAGCAGGCCAATAAATATCCCGGCCAGTTGTCCGGTGGCCAGCAACAGCGCGTGGCGATCGCGCGGGCGCTGTGCATGATGCCGCGAGTGATGCTGTTCGACGAGCCGACCTCGGCGCTGGACCCCGAGATGATCAAAGAGGTTCTGGATACCATGATCGAGCTGGCCGAAGAGGGCATGACCATGCTGTGCGTCACCCACGAGATGGGCTTTGCACGACAGGTCGCCAACCGGGTGATCTTTATGGATCAGGGCCAGATCGTCGAACAGAACGAGCC
>NZ_JBFHDW010000412.1:0-1704 GCF_041584535.1 Actibacterium sp.
ACTGCCCGGACTATGCCGAGGGCTATAACCAGCGCGCTTTCGTGAATTTCCTGCGCGAGGATTTTGAAACCTCGCTGACCGATCTGGACCGGGCGCTGGAACTGTCGCCCGACCATTACGCGGCGATGTCGGGCAAGGCGATGGTGCAGCTGGGGCTGGGACAGACCGAAAACGGCTTCAGGGTCTTGCTCAAGGCGCTTGAGATCAACCCGTGGCTGCCCGAGCGCCACCTGCTGCCGCCGGAAATGCGCCCGCAATCGGGCGACGATATCTGAGCCGACTTTACTCTGACCGCCAAATGCCTATTGTCCGCCGCATCGCGCGAACCGGATGCGGGCGTGATGGAATGGTAGACATACCAGACTTAAAATCTGTTGGGGCGTAGCCCCGTGTGGGTTCGAGTCCCACCGCCCGCACCATTTATCCCCGACTGCTCAGACCTGCGCCGCGTGCCGCCATTTTGCGGCCCGCCGGTTCATCTTGCGCCGCCACAGGGGCGGCACCAGCGCGATCATCGCCATCACCGGCAGGCTGTGCGGCAGGGTTGGCATGGTCTCGGGGCCGGACAGGTGCAGCGCCGGATAGGGTCGGGCCGGGTGGGCGTGGTGGTCGGAATGGCGCGGTGCGTTCAGCATCAGGTGGCTGGAGAACCGGTGCGGCGCGTTCCAGCTGTGGGCGGCAGTGACCGGTAGATATTTGCCGTTCGGACGGCGGCCCCGGTTCAGGCCGTAATGCTGGACGTAATCCGACAGCAAAAGCTGCATCGTCGCATAGCCCGCCAGCGCCAGATAGGCCAACAGGCCGGTGATCCCATAGGCCAGCCCCGCCAGCGCCAACGCCAGAACCGCGCCGCCAAGATACAGGCCATAGACCCGCTGGCGGCCCAGGGCGCGCTCGGCCCTTAATCCGGCGCGGAACGACCCGATCCAGGCCCGTGGGGCAAAGCGATAGAACCCTTCGCCGGGGCGCGGGCTGTTGGGGTCGTCAGGCGTGGCGACAAAACGGTGATGCACATGCCGGTGCGCCGAGGTGTGATGCCCGAACAGCAGCGAGATATAGACCCACATTCCCAAGCGAAACAAAGGTTTGCGGCTGCGGTGGATCAATTCATGGGCGTTGGAATTGCTGACCTCTCCGAAGAACAGGCCAAAGGCGAAGAACGTGCCGATTTGTTCAGGCGTGCTTAGGCCCGCGTGGCCTGACACCGCCCGCACTGCCAGCGCCAACAGCCCGAAATGCGCCAGCGCCAACAGCACCGACAGCGCATCGGCGGCGGGAAAGCTGGCGTCTTCGGGCGCGTCGGGCGCGGGCCGCGCCATCAACGCATCGGCCAGTCCGGCCAGCAGGCTCATGTAAGCCAGCGCCGCCCAGACCCATGCCCCGCCCAGCACCGCCGCCAGCCCCAGCAACGGCAGCGGCGTCAGCGTGGCGAGGGCGAAAAAGGTGACAGGACGTCGGGTCATTGCGGGCTCGGGGTGTTTGCGGGGTCAGAATGGGCCAAAGCCCCGCAATAGGCCAGCCCCGGTGTTTCTGCCCGCGCTCCCTTCCAATGGGCGGGGAATGTGATTAAATCACCCCTAACCGGAGGCACATATGGCGCTATTTTCAAAGCTCAAAGAGCGGTTGTTCAAATCCTCGTCCAAGTTGGAAGAGGGGTTGGAGGCTATTGTCGATGACGGTGGCGTCGAAGAGGCCGCACAAACG
>NZ_JBFHDW010000413.1:0-1634 GCF_041584535.1 Actibacterium sp.
AGGGCGGGGTGATCGTCAACATCGCCTCGATCCTTGGGCTGCGGGTGGCAGGCGGCGTGTCGGCCTATACGACGTCAAAAGCGGCGCTGGTGCAGATGACCAAGGCGCATGCGCTGGAATGGGCGCGCTTTGGCATTCGGGTGAACGCCCTGTGCCCGGGCTATATCGCAACGCCGCTGAACCGCGATTTCTTTGAAACCGAGGCCGGTCAGGCCCTGATCCGGCGCATTCCGCAACGGCGTCTGGGGCAAGTGTCCGACCTTGATGCCCCGCTTCTTATGCTGCTGTCCGATGGGGCCGCTTATATCACTGGCTGCGCCCTTCCTGTGGATGGCGGCCATCTTGTCTCTAGCTTGTGAAGGGTTCCGATGGATTTCACGCTTCCCGCCGCGGTCGAGGATTACCGCGCCCGCATTGCCGCCTTTGTCGAGACCGAGATCCTGCCGGTCGAGGCCGACAAATCCAACTATGACGTCCATGGCAACATAGCCGACGCCGCCCTTGCGCCGCTGCGGGCCAAGGCCAGGGCCCAAGGGTTATGGTCGCTGCAAGTGTCCCGCGACTGGGGCGGGCAGGGGTTGAACAAGATGGCGATGGCCGTCTGTTACGAGGAAATGAACCGCTCGATCTTTGGGCCGGTGGTGTTCAACTCGGCGGCGCCGGATGACGGCAACATGATGATGCTGGACCGGCTGGCGACCGAAGATCAGAAACGCCGCTGGCTGACGCCGATCGTGAATGGCGATGTGCGCTCGGCCTTTGCGATGACCGAACCGCATCCGGGCGGGGGATCGGATCCGGGCATGATGCTGACACGGGCGACGCGCGATGGCGACGGCTGGCTGATCGAGGGCCGCAAATGGTTCATCACCGGCGCTGATGGCGCCGCGCATTTCACGCTGATGGCGCGGACCTCGGACGATGCCCGCACCGGACTGACGGCGTTCCTGTTCCACAAGGACACCCCCGGCTGGCATATCGAGCGCCGCATTCCGATCATGGGCCCCGAAGAACACGGCGGCCATTGCGAGATCGTGTTTGACGGGCTGCGGGTGCCGGATCAGGACGTTCTGGTCGGCGTCGGGCGCGGTCTGAAGGTCACGCAAGCCCGTCTGGGTCCGGCGCGGCTGACCCATTGCATGCGCTGGCTGGGCCTGTCGAAACGCTGTGTCGAGATCGCCACCGATTACGCCTCGTCCCGCATGGGCTTTGGCATCCGCCTGATCGACCGCGAAAGCGTGCAGATGATGTTGGGCAAGCTGGCGATGGATATCGAGATCGGCCGCCTGCTGGTGATGAAAGCCGCTTATGAGATCGACCAAGGCCGCTATGGTCAGAAAGAAGTGTCGATGGCGAAAATCCACGCCGCCAACCTGTTGCATCAGGCCGCCGACACCGCGATCCAACTGAACGGCGCCCGTGGGTATTCGACCGATACGCCGCTGGAATGGATCTATCGCTATGCCCGTCAGGCGCGTCTGGTCGATGGCGCGGACGAGGTGCACCGCATGGTTCTCAGCCGCCATCTGGGCGATCTGGGGCGCGATTTCTGGTCATGGGATGTGGCCGGGGCCGGCCAATGACCTCTGATCCTTCAATCCAGATCAACGGCCCGGTGGATTTCGATCCGGTCC
>NZ_JBFHDW010000414.1:0-1622 GCF_041584535.1 Actibacterium sp.
AGCAGGGTCGCGGCTGAAACTGGTCATGACCGCCTCGGGGGCCAAGCCCGCGCCGCAGACCCTGCTGGACGATCTGGCGGCGATGGGGGCCGAAACCTTGTTCCTGACCGGCGATATTGCCGATGTCGATACCGCGCGGGACATGGCCGCGCAGGCCGAGGCGTTTTGCGGTGGCATGGACCTGTTGGTCTCGAACGCCGGGGGCGTGGCGCCGGGGCGTCTGGCCGAACTGGATGTCGCGGTCTGGGATCGGCAATTCAACCTGAACGTCCGCGCGACCTTTGTGCTGGCGCAGGCGTTATACCCGGCGTTGAAAGTGTCGAAGGGCGCGATTGTCGCTGTGGCCTCGATGTCGGGAATGCAGGCGCATCTGGGGCAGGGCGCGTATTCGCCCGCCAAGGCGGCGCTGGTTTCGCTGATCCGCAATATGGCGCAGGAATGGGCGCCGGACGGTATCCGCGCCAATGCGGTTTCGCCCGGCATGGTGTCGACGCCGCTGACCGCCAAGGTCTATGCCGATGCCGACGTCACCGCCGCGCGCGAGGCCCTGGTGCCGTTGGGCCGGATTGGCCAGCCCGACGATATCGCCGAAGCCATCGTCTATCTGGGCAGCCCGGCGGCGTCTTATGTCACCGGCCAGACCCTGTTGATCGACGGCGGCATCAGCGACAGCATTCTGGGGAAAATCCCCGGCCTGTCGCTGGTCTGAGCCGGCTGAAACACCGCATCCCGCGCTGGCTTAGGCGCGCGGGATGCCTTTTTGACGCAACAGGCGCTTTTGCGCCGCGATCCGGAACGGCGCGTTCGCCGCGCCATAGCCGCGATAGCCGTTCTTGCGTTGCAGGACCTCGATGAACATGCCGCCCGCGAAGGGCTGGCTGTAAAGCTGGAACAGCGCGCCGTTCTTGTCTTCGTCATACAGGATATTCGCGGCTTTCAGGCGCTCCAGATCCTCGGGCGAGATGTCGAACCGGGCGGCAAGGTCATCATAGTAATTCGGCGAAATCGGCAAGGCCTGAAACCCGCGCTGGGCCAGTTTCGCGGCGCTGGCGAAAATGTCGTCCGTGGCAAAGGCCAGATGCTGAACCGGCGCGCCAAAGCTGTCGGACAGGAACGACCCGGCCAGCGTGCGATGGGTCTCGGCGCCGTTCAGCGTGATCCGCAACCGGTCGCCCGAGGCCTCAAGCGCCTGACTGCGCACCAGACCGTCAGGGTCGATCACATCAACCATCGGACTTTTGCGCATCTCAAACAGCGAGGTATAGAACAACGACCAGCTGAGCATTTCCTCATAGGTCATGGTCTGGGCGATATGATCGATATGCAGCAGGCCCGCGCCGCTGTCCGGGGCCGGGGTCTGGGCGTTGAACTCGGAACGCCAGACATCGCTGGCCGTGCCGGACTGGTCGAGGAAATGCAGAACCGATCCCCCCAGCCCGCGAATTGCCGGGATATCCTGCTGTCCGGCGCTGAGCGGTTGCGAGAACAGATCAGCGCCCAACGCTGTCGCACGCGCCACCGTATCAGCGGCCGAGCCGACCGACAGGCCGATGTCGCAAATACAGGTGCCATGCATGTTAAAGGCCGACCCGGCGAAATCCCCGGCCTGTTCATTGACCACG
>NZ_JBFHDW010000415.1:0-1621 GCF_041584535.1 Actibacterium sp.
CGGCGAATCCGGCGCCGATTACGTCAGCTTTGGCCCGATCGGTGACAGCAATCTGGGCGACGGCACCCGCGCCGAATTCGATCTGTTCGACTGGTGGTCGAAAGTGATCGAAGTGCCGGTCGTGGCCGAAGGCGCTCTGACCGCCGACCTGATCCGCCAATTCACCCCGGTCACCGATTTCTTCGGCATTGGCGAGGAAATCTGGACCGCCGACTCGCCGGTTCAGGCGCTTGATACCCTGATCAAGGCGATGGGCTAAGGTCTTTTCCGGGTCCAAATACTCCCGCCGGAGGCGCGGTTTTTCAGCGAAAAACCGCTATCCGCGTCAGCGGCCCTTGAACAGACCGCCTAAGATTCCGCGCACGATGCGACGGCCCGTGGTGCCCTTCAATTCCTTGATCACCGCCTGACCGATGGCTGATCCCAGCGTATCATCCTTGCTGCTGCGGCGCGAGGTCGAGCGGCTGACGCGGCTGCCGGAATAACGGCGGGCGGTCTTGAATTCGCGCTCGCGGACCTCGGCCTCGTCCTCGGCGCGCTCGGCGGCCTCGGCGGCGTGGGCAGCATCAGCGGCGCGTTGCACCAGCACCTCATGCGCTGAATGGCGGTCGATAACGGTCTCGTATTTGCCGGCAATCGGCGATCCGGCGATCAGGGCGGCCCGCAGCCCGGCGTCAATCGGTCCCAATTGCGAGCTGGGCGGGCGGATCAGCGTGCGTTCGACCATGCCCGGAATGCCCTTGCGCTCCAGCATCGAGGTCAGCGCCTCGCCCACGCCAACCTCGCGGATCGCGTCCTCGGTCGAAAAGCGCGGGTTGTCGCGATAGGTCTGAGCCGCCAGTTTCAGATCCTTGCGATCCTTGGCGGTAAAGGCGCGCAGCGCGTGCTGCACCCGGTTGCCCAGCTGGCCCAGAATATCCTCGGGCACATCCGCTGGGTTCTGGGTGCAGAAATATACGCCCACCCCCTTGGACCGGATCAGCCGCGCCACCTGTTCCACCTTGTCGATCAGCGCCTTTGGCGCATCGTCGAACAGCAGATGCGCCTCGTCGAAAAAGAACACCAGCTTGGGTTTGTCAGGGTCGCCCACCTCGGGCAGGGTCTCGAACAGCTCGGACAGCAGCCACAGCAGGAAGGTCGCATAGAGCCGGGGCGAGGCCATCAGTTGATCCGCGGCCAGAATGTTGATCCGCCCGCGCCCATCGGCATCGCACAGCATCATGTCGGCCAGATCCAGCGCCGGTTCGCCAAACAGTTTCGCGCCGCCCTGATTCTCGATCACCAGCAGACGCCGCTGAATCGCCCCGATCGAAGCGGGCGAGATATTGCCATAGCGCAGCCCCAGATCGCCGCGGTTCTCGCCCAGCCAGACCAGCATGGATTGCAGGTCTTTCAGATCGAGCAGCGCCAGCCCCTGTTCGTCGGCCACCCGGAAGGCGATGTTCAGAACGCCCTCTTGCGCCTCGGACAGTTCCAGCAAGCGCGAGATCAACAGCGGCCCCATCTCGGCCACGGTGGTGCGGATCGGATGGCCCTGTTCCCCGAACAGATCCCAGAAAATCGCCGGAAACGCCTTGTAACTCAGGTCCAGCCCGATGGTCGCCGCCCGTTCGGAAAAGGC
>NZ_JBFHDW010000416.1:0-1617 GCF_041584535.1 Actibacterium sp.
CCCGGCGCTGGCGGCGATCCTGATGGTGGCCAGCGGTATGGGCGATATCTGGCGGGGTGGGGTGTTGTTGCTGGTCTATGGTCTGGCGATGACCGCACCGTTCGTCATCGCGGCGCTGTTCTCGAAACCGTTCCTGCGCTGGCTGCAACGCAACCGCAAATATCTGGGCTATGTCGAAAAGGCGATGGGGGTCATGCTGATCCTATTCGGTGTGCTGATCGCCACCAACCGCGTCGCCTATATCGCGCAATTCATGATCGAACATTTCCCGTGGTTCACATCCGTCGGGTAGCATCGGGAGGATTCCGGAATGAGACTTGTTGCTTTTGTCATCGCGGCGGTCACCGCCTTTGCCTTGCCGGTGTTTGCCGCGCCGCCGCTGGGCGACGACGGCCTGCACAAGCCCGTGTGGCTGGAAGATACGTTCAAGGACATGTCCGAGGACCTTGCCAGCGCTCAGGAACAGGGCAAGCGCCTGCTGATCATCTGGGAACAGCGCGGCTGTATCTATTGCAAGAAGATGCACACTGAAATCTTCCCGCTGCCCGAGATCGAATCGCTGATCGTCGAGAACTATTTCGTCGTGCAGATGAACCTGTTCGGCGATGTCGAGGTGACCGATTTCGACGGCACGGTTCTGCCCGAAAAAGAGATGGCGCGGCGCTGGGGAATCATGTTCACCCCGACGATGATGTTCATGCCCGACACCGCCCCCGAGGGCGGCACCGCGGCGCAGGCCGCCGTGGTCACGATGCCCGGTGCCTTTGGCAAAGGCACAACGCGGGCGCTGCTGAACTGGGTGCTGGAAAAGGGTTACGAGACCGACGAGCATTTCCAGAAATATCTGGCCCGCACGGTCTATGGCAACGAATGACAGCGATTCTGAGTGCAGTGCAGCATAAAATTCTGCATTGCAGAAACATTGTTGCGTCAGGGTAGCGCAACGCGAAATTTAAAAAATATGCAAATAACTATATTTGTTATTGCGTGTTGCCCGCCGCATCCGTTAGTTTGGGGCGGGATTAAGGCACTGGGAGGAGTCTTTTTAATGAAACGTGCAATTTTGACCGCAGTTTGCCTTGCCGCAAGTGCGGGCTTTGCGATGGCAGATGTTGACCCCGCGGATGTCAAATTCGAAGACGGCGGTGCGGTTGAGGCCTCGCTGACCGGCGCGGCCGGTGATGCGGCGCAAGGCCGCAAGATCATCGGCTCCAAGTCGCTGGGGAACTGTGTGTCCTGCCACGCCATTACCGAAATGTCCGATGTGCCGTTCCAGGGCAATGTCGGCCCGGTTCTGGATGGCGTCGGCAGCCGCTGGAACGAGGCCGAACTGCGCGGCATCGTCGCGAATGCCAAGAAAACCTACGAAGGCACCATGATGCCGTCGTTCTACAAGTCCACCGGCTATATCCGTCCTGGCGACGCTTATACCGGCAAGGCTGCCAAGTCCGATCCGATGCCGCCGCTGTTGTCGGCGCAACAGATCGAAGACGTGGTTGCCTATCTGACGACGCTTAAAGACTGATCCTGCGCGGATCTTTCACCTGATAAGGAGAGAGCAATGCAACTTACACGACGTGGAGCAATCGCGCTTGGTGCCGGGGCTGCGGCCATCGC
>NZ_JBFHDW010000417.1:0-1608 GCF_041584535.1 Actibacterium sp.
GGCCCCGGCGGCCAGCGCCCTGTCGTGCCCGTCGCTATCGCCGCTGATCCCCAACACCACGCCGATGCGCGGGCGCGCCGAGGTCAGCGCCTTGATCAGGTCCTCGCCCGCGCCATCGGGCAGGCCCAGATCAATGATCGCCACCGACGGGTGATAGATTTGCAGGTGCCGCCGCGCGGTGCAGATGCTATCGGCCCGCCGGATTCGCGCGCCCAGGCGCAGGCACATCAGCCGCACCGCCTCGGACGCATAGCGGCTGTCTTCGACCAACAGCACCGTCAGACCGCTGAGTGGCCGCGCCGGTCCGGTGCCGAAGGGTGTCAGTTTGTTGCTCATACCGGCCTCCCGACTCGGGGACCATTACGCCCGCAACGGTTTAAGGAACGGTAAATGGCCGCGCCCTCTTGCAGCAAAGGCGGCAAGACCGCATAACCTGTGCGATCGCAGAAAAGGAGAGTCCCCATGATCGGTCGCCTGAACCATGTCGCCATTGCCGTGCCGGACCTTGCCGCCGCTGCCGCGCAATATGCCAACACGCTGGGCGCGGTCGTGCGCGACCCGCAGGACGAGCCCGATCACGGCGTGACCGTTGTGTTTATCGAACTGCCGAACACCAAGATCGAACTGCTGTATCCGCTGGGCGAAGGCAGCCCGATCAACGGCTTTCTTGAAAAGAACCCCTCGGGCGGGATTCACCACATCTGTTACGAGGTCGACGACATTTTGGCCGCGCGCGACAAGCTGAAGGCCGAAGGCGCCCGCGTTCTGGGCTCGGGCGAGCCCAAGATCGGTGCTCATGGCAAGCCGGTGCTGTTCCTGCATCCCAAGGATTTCAACGGCTGCCTGATCGAGCTGGAACAAGTCTGATGTCGATCACCGCCGCCATTGTTCTGTTTGCCGTGATCTGGTTCATGGTGCTGTTCATCAAACTGGCGATGCACCGCGATTTTCAGGCCGATACCGGCGCGGTCGAGCGGGGCACGCATGCCAGCGCCCCGGTCAATTTCAACCCCAAGCGCACGGCGCTGATCGTTTCGGGCGTGACCGTGGTTCTGTGGGTGATCCTTGCCGGGACCATCATGTCCGGGGTTGTGTCGGTCCGTGATCTGGACTGGCTGAACCAACTGACGATCCTGCCAAGCGGTGGTAAAGATGGGTAAAGGTCGCGGCGCCCAGCACCGGGATCAGCAGGTTCACGATCGGCACCGTTAGCGGAATCGCCATCAGCGTGCCAGCAAGCCAGACCTTGCCGCGATGCTGGCGGCGAAGCTTGGTGGCGCCCATGCGCCCCAGCCGCCGCATCGCGACCATCTGGAAATATTCGCGGCCCAGAAGATAGCCGTTCACCGCCCAGAACAGCACCGGCGCAAGCGGTCCCATCGGGATGCTCAGCATCAGCGCGACGATGTTCACCGCCACCAGCACCCCGAAAAAGTTGATACTGTCACGAAACGCCTCGTAAATCGGGGTGCGCGGCGCCGGGGGCAGGTTGGGATAATGCAGGTCTTCGACCGCGTCTGCCACGTCCTCAAGAAAGAACCCGGTAAAGGCCGAGGCCACCGGCACCATCAGGAACACCGACAGCACCAGCATCAGCAGAATCGTGAA
>NZ_JBFHDW010000418.1:0-1593 GCF_041584535.1 Actibacterium sp.
CTGCGCAGCCTTAAGGCGCTTGGCCATCGGCCCGCGACCCGGGCGGAACCGGCCACAGTGGCCTTTCAGGACCTGATGAAAGACGCCCGCCAGTCCGGCCGATATGAAGAGATGCTGGCGGTATTGGTGGTCGCGGAATGGGTCTATCTGGAATGGGCCACGCCGATGGCGCACCGCGCCGCCGGCTTGCCGTTCTGGTTGGGCGAGTGGATCACGCTGCACAGCGGTGAGGGGTTCGAAGCGGTGGTCGCCTATCTGCGCGGGCAGTTGGACGCGCTTTGGCCCCGGCTGGATGACGCGCAACGCGCCCGTGTCGAGGCCTTGTTCAGCACTGCTGTCCGTCTGGAGCGCGCGTTTTTCGATGCGGCCTGGGCCGGTTTCCCGGTTGCGACATGAAGACATGGCACTCAGGGATCGCCTCGGCGGTGTTGGTCTTGGCGCTGTGGCAGGCGGCCGTGTGGCTGGGCGATCTGCCCAGATTCATCCTGCCTGCCCCTGTTCGCGTCGCTGAAACGCTTTGGACCAGCCGGGCGCTGATCGCCCAGCACGCGCTGATCACCGCGTCCGAGGTGATGATCGGCCTGGGTCTGGGGGCGGTGCTGGGCGGTCTTTCGGCGATCGGGCTGGCGGCCTCGCCCTTGGCACGGGCGCTGGTCCGGCCGATGCTGGTGTTCAGTCAGGCAATTCCTGTCTTTGCCCTTGCGCCGCTTCTGACGCTTTGGTTCGGCTATGGGCTTGGGTCTAAGGTGTTGATGGCCTTGATCATTATCTATTTCCCTATCACCTCGTCCTTCCTTGACGCATTGATGCGCCCGCATCCCGGATGGCTGGGACTGGCGCAGGTGATGGGCGGATCGAGGGCCAGAATTCTGTGGCACATCCAGATACCCGCGGCGCTGCCCGGCTTTGCGTCGGGTCTGCGTCTGGCGGCGGTCTATGCGCCGATCGGGGCGATTATCGGCGAATGGGTCGGCGCCAGCAAAGGCCTGGGCTATCTGATGTTGCTGGCGAACGGGCGCGCCAAGATCGACCTGATGTTCGCGGCGCTGATCGTGTTGGCGGTGTTCACGGTTCTGCTGCACAGCGCGGTTCATCACTTGGCACGAGCGTTGCTTGAAAGACAGTAAATCCCGCATCAACGAATAGAAAACATATCTCATGACTGCATTGGTCCCAGCCTCGGCCCGACATCCTGAAAAGGCCAGGGCCAAGCCCTCTGATCGCCTGCCGAAACCGCCTTGGCTTCGGGTGAAGGCCCCGACGGGCAATGCGGTGCAGCACACCAGACAGCAGGTGACCGGAAACGGTCTGGTGACCGTCTGCGAAGAGGCCGCCTGTCCAAATCTGGGCGAGTGTTGGTCCAAGTCCCACGCCACGTTCATGATCATGGGCGACATCTGCACGCGCGGATGTGCGTTTTGCAATGTTGCGACCGGTAAACCCGGGGCGCTGGACCTGTTCGAGCCGGCCAAGGTCGCCACATCGGTCGATGCCTTGGGCCTGAAACATGTGGTCCTAACCTCGGTGGATCGCGACGATATCCGGGACGGCGGGGCCGAGCATTTCGCCCGCACCATCCGCGCGATCCGGCAC
>NZ_JBFHDW010000419.1:0-1575 GCF_041584535.1 Actibacterium sp.
AGCCCGCCGATGATGACCATGAACAGCACGAGGAACGATTTGTTGATGCCGAAGGCCTCGCCGACCTCGATCGCGCCCAGATAGACGCTAAAGAACAGCGCCCCGGCGATGCCGATGAAGAAGGACGAGACGGCGAATGCGGTCATCTTGGCCTTCAGCGGGTTCACCCCGATGATCTCGGCGGCGATGTCCATGTCGCGGATCGCCATCCAGCTGCGCCCGACCGTGCCGCGCGTCAGATTGCGCGCGATCCATGCCACGGCGACAACGAAGCACAGGCAGATCATGTATTTCGCCCAAGCGTCGGTGTTGGGGCCGGTGACGGCGATGCTGAACACTGTTCTTTCCGGCGCGCTGATCTGACCCGAGGCCGAATAGTTGTAGAACCACGGCACCTTGTTGAACAGCCAGACCAGAAAGAACTGTGCGGCCAATGTCGCCACGGCCAGATAGAACCCCTTGATCCGCAGGCTGGGCAGGCCGAACAGCACGCCGACAAAGGCGGTGACGATCCCGGCGCCGATCACGTGGAGAACGATGCTGACATCCGGAAAGGCAGTCATCAGCTTGTAACAGGCATAGGCGCCCACGGCCATAAAGCCGCCGGTGCCAAGGCTGACCTGACCGCAATACCCGGTCAGGATGTTCAGCCCGATCGCGGCGATCGTATAGATCAGGAACGGCACGAATACCGCGTTTGCCCAATAGTCGTTGATGACGAACGGGATGATCCCGAAGGCCACCGCCAGCACCACGTAATAGCGCATCCGGTCGAACTTGATCGGAAAGGTCTGGCTGTCCTCGACATAGGACGTCTTAAAGTCGCCGGCCTCGCGGTAAAACATCAGGCGTTCCCTTCTTCATTGCTGGAGGGATAGGCGCGTTTCGGCGGCGGGGCATAGCCGCTGGATTCGCTGTGCCGCACCAGCCGGATATAGGCCCACAGGCCCAGACCGGCACCAAGAGCGGCCAGAACCACAGCCGTAATCATCTGCCCGGTATTCTGGATATCCGCCGACAGGGCGAGATACCCAAAGGCCCAGAACCCGGCCCACGCAACCACGTTGATAATCGCAATCAGCTTGGTCATCGTCATACCCTTTCGATAATTTTCTCGCCGAACAGGCCCTGAGGCCGGAACACGAGGAACAGCAAGGCCAGCACATAGGCGAACCAGTTTTCGGTCGCGCCGCCCACCATGGGGCCAATGCCGAATTCGAACAGCTTTTCACCGACGCCGATGATCAGGCCGCCGACGATGGCCCCCGGGATCGAGGTGAACCCGCCCAGCATCAGCACCGGCAGCGCCTTCAGCGCGATCAGCGACAGGCTGAACTGAACGCCTGATTTCGAGCCCCACATCATGCCCGCGACCAGCGCCACGAAGCCGGCGATCGACCAGACCAGCACCCAGATGAACCGCAGGCTGATCCCCACGGACAGCGCCGCCTGATGGTCGTCCACCACCGCGCGCAGGGCGCGGCCCTGTTTCGAATATTGCGAGAACAGCATCAGTGACACCACAAGCGCCGCCGCGACACAGGTGGCGACGATATCCAGCCGGTCGATGAAGAA
>NZ_JBFHDW010000420.1:0-1574 GCF_041584535.1 Actibacterium sp.
ACGTCAACCGGGCGATGATCTCGGTCATCATTGCCGACATCTGGCAATGGACGCCGCTGATGTTCCTGATCCTTCTGGCGGGCATGCTGGGTGTTCCGTCGGACCAGTTGCTGGCCGCGCGCCTGCTGGGTGGGTCGAACTGGCAGAATTTTCTCAAGATCATTCTGCCGCGGATGAAAACCGTGATCACCATCGCGCTCGTGCTGCGATCGGTCGAATGTTTCAAGATTTTCGACCTGATCTTCATCATGACCAAGGGTGGCCCCGGTGTTCAGACCGAGACGATTTCGCTGTTCCTCTACAAACTAACCTTCGGCGAGCTGGAATGGGCCTATGTCGCAGCGATCGGTCTGACGATCCTCTTCGTGCTCAGTGTCGCAGCCGCAAAGGGTCTGGCCTATCTGGCCAAGAAAAACGGGTGATCCAATGTCATCGATTCAGATAACCAACGTGTCGAAAAAGTTCGGCGACTTCACCGCCGTCAGCAATCTGTCGCTGGATATTCGCGAGGGCGAATTCGTCGCCCTGCTGGGTCCGTCCGGCTGCGGCAAGACCACGACAATGAACATGATCGCCGGTCTTGAGGACGTGACCCACGGGTCGATCCTGTTCGATGGCCAAGACCTGTCGGGTGTCAAGATTCAAGACCGCAACATCGGTTTTGTGTTCCAGAACTATGCGATCTTTACCCATCTGACCGTCTACAAGAACCTGGCCTACGGGTTGGAGGTCAAGAAGGTCGGCAAGTCCGAAATCGAGCAGCGCGTTCGCGCCATGGCCGACCGGATGAGCATCACGCACCGGCTGGATCAACCCGCCTCCAGCCTGTCGGTCAACGAAATGCAGAAGCTGGCGATCGGGCGCTCTGCCATTGTCGAGCCGCGCATTTTCCTGCTGGATGAACCGCTGTCGAACCTTGATGCCGGGTTCCGCGCCTATATGCGGGCCGAGTTGAAGGTTCTGCAGCACGAATTTGGCCAGACGATGATCTATGTCACCCATGACCAGATCGAAGCGATGAGCCTTGCCGACAAGATCGCGATCATCAACGAAGGGAGGCTGATGCAATACGGCGCCCCGCTGGATATCTACAACAACCCCAGCAACCGTTTCGTCGCCAATTTTATCGGCAGCCCGCGCATGAACCTGATCGACGGCGAGGTCCGCGAAGAATCCGGCGCGCTGAAGCTGATGGTGCATGGCGGCGCCGAGATTCCGCTGACCGGTCAGATCCGGTCTGAATTCTCCAGCGATTCCAAGGTTCATGTGGGCTCTTTCGGGATCCGTCCGCAGGACATCTATTTCGGATCGCGCCGCGCCGATGACGATATCGAGATGCATGGTGTGGTCGAGGTTCTTGAGCGGGTTGGGCCAAAGCGTCTGGCCTATCTTCAGGTGCTCGAAACCATGTTCATTGCGATCGACGATCAGGACCAATTGCGGGTCGGAGACGCCGTTCCCTTCTACCTGCCACCCGCCAAAAGTCTGGCATTCGACATGGAATCTGGCCGCCGGTTGGGAGGACCGAACAGATGAACGCGATTGAACTTAAACACGTCGTAAAAAATTACCCG
>NZ_JBFHDW010000421.1:0-1542 GCF_041584535.1 Actibacterium sp.
GCCCAGCATCTCGATCTTGGCGACGTTGGAATAGGTGACGAAGCCGCGGTCGAACACATCGGATGACCCGGCGATATCGGTGATCGCCCCGGCGATCAGCCCGCCCGTGCAGCTTTCGGCGGTGGCCAGCGTCGCCCCGGCCGCGCGGGCCAGCTCAAGCAGCGTGGTGGCGGGACCGTGGGTCATTTGATCAACCACAGATGCGCGACTGCGGCCAGCGCGATGACAAGGATCGCCGCCATGATCCCGGCGATCACGTCATCCAGCATTACGCCCCAGGCGGTATGTTTGCGGTCGGCCCAGCTGACCGGGAAGGGCTTCCAGATGTCGAACAGCCGGAACCCCAGAAACGCCGCGATCCAGCCCGGATAAAGCGCGGTCAGATCGGCCCCGGTCCGCGCCGCGCCATAGGCCACGGGCAGCAGGGCGATCCATTGACCGGCAACCTCGTCGATGACGATCTCGGACGGGTCGTGATCGGCCTTGCCCGCGGTCTCTTGCGCGGTGGCCCACCAGCCGACCAGAAACACCACGACGATTCCCGCCACCAGCAACGGCCAACTGCCGATCAGCAGCAGCACATAAGCGGCGGGCAGGGCCGCCAGGGACCCCCATGTGCCGGGGGCCGGTTTCAACAGGCCTGCGCCAAAGAAGGTTGCGATCAAACGGGTCATGTTTTCACCAATGTTGCTGTGGCCAGCGCGGCAATGCCTTCTTCGCGGCCGGTAAAGCCAAGGCGCTCGGATGTGGTGGCCTTGACGCTGATACGACCCGCGTCGATGCCGATGATGTCGGCCAGCGCGCCGCGCATGGTTTGCGCATGTGGCCCGATCTTGGGCTGTTCGCAAATCAATGTGACATCGCAATGGGTTATCGTGAAGCCTTCATCCACCGCCATCTGCGCGGCATGGCGCAGGAAGATGTGGCTTTCGGCGCCTTTCCATTGCGGGTCCGAGGGCGGGAAATGCTGGCCGATATCGCCGCGCGCCAAGGCGCCATAGATCGCGTCAGTCAGGGCATGCATCCCCACATCGGCGTCGGAATGGCCTTGCAGACCACGGCCATGCGGCACCCGCACCCCGCACAGCACCACATGATCGCCCGCGCCAAAGCGGTGCACGTCGAAACCGTTGCCGGTGCGAATATCCATGGGGCGGTCCTTTAGAATGCGCGCGGCCCGGGCGAAATCGCCGGGATGGGTGATTTTCAGATTGTCCTCATCGCCTTCGACAATCATTACGTCAAGCCCGGCGGCCAGCGCCACTTCGACATCGTCAGCAGCGCCGCCGGGATGGGCGGCATGGGCGGCCCGGATGGCGTCAAGGTGAAAGCCCTGCGGGGTTTGCGCCCGGAACAGGCCGTCGCGCGGGTGCGGCGCGGCCACGGCACCATCGGCCCCGCGCCACAGCGCATCGGTGACCGGCAGGGCGGGTGCCGCACCGGGATGGGTTTCCAGCGCGACGATTACCCGGTCGATCAGCGCGGCACTGACCAAGGGGCGCGCGCCATCATGGATCAGCACCGCGTCACAATCGGGCGCGA
>NZ_JBFHDW010000422.1:0-1542 GCF_041584535.1 Actibacterium sp.
CGCGCCGGCGTGAAGCCGCTGCGTGACCATTACATCACCCGCCACATGCAGGACAGCGCGGCTGTTGAGAAGGAGATCACCGCGATGCCGCTTCTCGGTGGCACGGTGATCGAGACCACCGTTCAGACGCCCGCCGGGAAAATCTCTCTGAACGCGGAAGAATGCCAGGTCGCCGAAATGCTCGGCCTGTCGCATGAGGACTACGCCGCAGAACTCAAGAAGGAGGCCCTGTGATGGTTGCCCTGACCAAAGACCGCGCCACGCCGCAAAAGGCGGATGGCATCAAATCCGGGTCCGTCGCTGCGGCGAGCCTGATCTATGGCGGCGCAATCGTCATGCGTGATGCCGCAGGCAACCTGGTGCCGGGTCAGACGGCGCTCAACCTCATCGGCATCGGTCGCGCAGAGGAGCGGGTCGACAACTCGACTGGCGCGGCCGGCGATCTGGCGCTGCGCTATCGTCCCGGCACGTTCCGCTATGCGAATTCCGCTGCGGCCGACGAGATCACCGCCGCCGATATCGGTGCGGTCTGCTATGCGGTCGATGACCAGACGGTCGCCAAGACCGATGGCACCCTCACCCGCTCCCCCGCTGGCATCATCGAGGACGTGGACGCGCAAGGCGTCTGGGTTCGCTTCGACGAGGGCCTGACCAAAACGGCTGCGGCCTAAGGAGATCTGACATGATCATCAATTCTGCGAACCTCAACGCCATCCGCGTCGGCTTTGCCGCGACGTTCAAAAAAGGCCTCGGGCAGGCCCCGTCGCAATACAAAAAGATCGCGACGATCGTCCCCAGTTCGGCCAAAGAAAACAAGTATGGCTGGCTGGGCAAACTGCCGAATATGCGCAAGTGGATCGGCGAGCGCGTGATCCACGGCCTGGCGGAACACGATTACGCCATCAAGAACGAACCGTTCGAGCTGACCGTCGGCGTCGACCGCGACGACATCAAGGATGACAATCTGGGCGTCTATACCCCGATGTTCGAGCACCTGGGCGAAAGCGTTGGCGCCCATCCCGACCAGTTGGTCTTCACCGCGCTGAAGGAAGGCCATCTGAACGAATGCTTCGATGGTCAATATTTCTTCGACACCGACCACCCGGTGATCGACGAAGATGGCAACGAGGTGACTGTGTCGAACGACATGGGGGGCGCCGGCACCACCTGGTATCTGCTGTGCACCGCGCGGCCTATCAAGCCGATCATCTATCAGGAACGCGAGGCGGCGAAATTCGTCGCGATGGACAATCCCACGGACAGCAACGTCTTCATGAAAAAAGAGTTCGTTTACGGTACCGAAGCGCGCCGTAATGTTGGCTATGGGCTGTGGGTGATGGCGATCAGGTCGAGCCAGACACTCGATGCGGCTGGCTATGCGGCTGCCCGCCAAGCCATGCGCGAATTCAAGGGCGATCACGGTCGTCCGCTGGGCCTGGTCCCGAACCTGCTGGTCGTTCCGCCCGCGCTGGAAGGCAAAGCCAACAAGCTCATGAAAAACGAGCAGATCGACGGTTCGGACAACGAATGGAAAGGCACTGC
>NZ_JBFHDW010000423.1:0-1541 GCF_041584535.1 Actibacterium sp.
AACAGGCGCGGGCCGGGCGCGTTGAAAATCTCAACCATGCGCCAGCATCTTTTCCGCCGCCGCAATTCCGGCCGGATGGCCGACATCTCACCAGCCGCCCGCGTGGATGACGCCAAATACCCGTTGGTCCAAAAGCATCGAATCCCACAGCAGATTCAGCGAGAACACCTGATCGGGAATGATCGCAAGCCCGTCAGTCTTGATGATCTGCGCGCCGGTATAGACATAACCCGGCCCGCGCGTCAGGTGCCCGGCGGGGTCGATTTCAAAATCGCCGGCGCCGGTATAGGCCCGCGCCCGATCCGCCGGAATCAACAGCATCAGCGCGTCCATCCGGTCGGGATCCCATGCGGCGGCCAGTTCGGTCAGCGGCGAAGGTCCGGTCCAGACCGCATCGGTGTTCAGCGTGAAGACCGGGTCTTTGCCCAAAGCGGGCAGGGCGTTGCGCAGCCCGCCGCCGGTTTCCAGCAACGTGTCTGCCTCGTGCGACAAGATGATATCGGGGCGGTCGGCCAGATGCGCGGCGATCTGATCGGCGTGATAGTGGGTGTTGACCACGATACGCTGGGGCTTGATCGCGTCGACCTGATCCAGCGCATGATCCAGCAACGTGCGCCCGCCGACGCGGATCAAAGGCTTGGGGCGGTCCGCCGTCAGATCGCCCATTCTTGTGCCGCGCCCGGCGGCAAATAGCATTACGGCGTTTGGGCTGTTTTGCATTTGTCCTTGATCCTTTGGCGAAGCTCGGCGTCCGGCGGCGGAAGGTTGTTCATGACCGTTGTTTGCAAGTGCGACAGGGCGGGATGGCTGAGGTCTTGCATCAGATACCCCCAGACCCGCGGCAGCAAGTCGATATAATGGGCCTTGCCGTCACGAATGCAAAGCCGGGCGAAAACGCCGATGATCCGCAGGTTGCGCTGGGCACCCAAAGCGGCATAGGCGGCGCGGAATGCGGCGTCGGGCTGATTGGCGCGGGCGATATAGCGGGCCAGCATGCTGCGCTGAACCTCGGGCGGCACGTCGCGGCGCGCGTCTTCGAGCAGCGACACCAGATCATAGGCCGGGTGCCCGGCCATGCCGTCCTGAAAGTCCAGCAACCCAACCCGCGCCACGCCATCGCGATCCGGTAGCCACAGCAGGTTTTCGGCATGGTAATCGCGCTGAATCAGCACCGGAGTATCCGAGGTGAGATTGGTCAAAACAGTCTCTATTTCGGCCTGAAATGCCTGTTTCTCCTCGGGCGTTGGGGTCAGGCCCGCGCCGGGAAGATACCAGTCATAGACCAGCGCCGACAGGCTGGCCATCAGCGGCGGATCATAGGCGGGCAGGTCTTGCGGCGCCGGGTGTTGGTGCAGATCGGCCAGCAGATCGGTCGCCGTGGCGTAAAGCTGTTGCTCCAGCTTGGGGGTTTGCGCGGTGACGCGGGCGAACAGGTCATCGCCCAGATCCTCAAGCAGCAGGAACCCGTTGGCGATGTCTTCGGCCAGAATGCGCGGCGCGGACAGGCCCAGCCCGGTCAGATGCCGCGCGATGCGCAGAAA
>NZ_JBFHDW010000424.1:0-1538 GCF_041584535.1 Actibacterium sp.
ACCACTTGCAGACCAACCAGACCGGCCTCTTCCAGATCGTTCAGAATGGCTTGGCCTTCGGCGCTGACCGCGACCTCGGCAAAGTGATCATAGTCCTTCACAAGGAAGGGCAGCTGATAAGCATCCAGCGCCGGGCGACCGGTCACAAGCGGATACAGAACACCGCTGGCGCCGCACATCTCGTTGACGCCGGTCATGGCGCCTTCGAGCACCTGCTTGTCACCGCCAAGCTGGCGGTTCGGGAAAATGGTAATGTCGACGGCACCCGGCAACAGGTTTTCCATCGCCTTTTTGAATTCCACACAGGCGATGTGGCCGGGGTGAATTTCATTGGCGGCATGCGGCAACCGGATGGCAACCGGCTTGGCGCGCGCGACATGGGGCATCGCCAGCGTTGCGGCGGCGGCCCCGGAAAGCTTGAGCATTTCACGACGGTTGAACAATGTTTCTCCTCCCAGAGTTGTTGTTCTGCTATACAGGACTGATATTGGCAAATCTCTGCTAAATCTTAACATTCTGTCAACAGGGATGATTCACTCGCGACAGATATTCATTTTAAATACCTGTTTTTAATGTATTTTAAAATTTCAATTGACCGCGACCGACAATCCGCGCAAGATTTTATCGTTCCGTATTGCAGAACATATGTTCCGTTTTTGGAATCATGGAGGACAGAATGTACGACAAATCCGATCCGCGGGCGCAGTTGCAGGCGAAATCCGCGGCCACCGCAACGATGGTAAAGCCCGACTATTACGACTCGTCGCTGGGCCTGTTCTATGCCACCGCCCCGACGATGTCACAGGATGGCGCTGACACCTGGCTGATGCGGGGGCGGAATTTCGTCGTGGCGCAATCGGCGACCGAACCCGGCGTAACGCTTGGCCGCAGCGGTCAGATTGATGAATATGCGGTGCTGACCGTCGATCCCGCAGCCCGGCTGACCCTGACCGCCGGCGATCAGGCGATGACGGTTTCCGGCCCGGTTCTGGCCTTCATGCCCCCCGGCGACAGCACGGTCACGGTCGAGGCCGGCAGTGCCCTGACCCGCGTGTTTTCCAGCCAGTCCGACGATCTGACGGCGCTGTGCCCGAACGCCGATATCTATGCCCGCGATCATGCCCAGATGCCGCCGTTCCAACCCTGGCCTGCACCGCCGGGCGGCTTTCGCATCCGGAGCTACAGTCTGGACGTGCCGCCGACCCCCGGCCGGTTCGGCAAGATTTTCCGCTGCACCACCCTGATGATCAACGTGCTGGACCCGATGATGGGACCGCGCGACATCACCAAGATGTCGCCGCATCACCATGACGATTTCGAACAGGGCTCGCTGGCACTGAGCGGCAGTTTCGCCCATCACCTGCGCTGGCCGTGGACCACGGACATGAATGAATGGCGCGACGACCTGCAACTGGACTGCGATGCGCCGTCGTTGGCAGTGATTCCGCCGCCGGCGATCCATACTTCGCGCGGGACCGGTCCGGGCAACAACCAGCTGATCGATATCTTTTCGCCGCCGCGCATGGATTTCTCGCAAA
>NZ_JBFHDW010000425.1:0-1511 GCF_041584535.1 Actibacterium sp.
AGTTGCAGGCACAAATGGGTTTGGCACCGCGCCAGAGACAGCTCAACCGGACCGCCGGGCGCCTGCGCATAGGCATGTTCGGCGATGTTGTTCAGCAGCTCGGCCAGCACCAGTTCAGCATCGCCACAGGATTCATCGCAATAGTCGCCTTGCGACAGCCAGCCCCGAACGCCGTTCAGCGCCGCGCGCACCGATTCTGGCGTACCTGCGAACCGCATCTTCATCTCGATACAGCCCGGCCCGCCTGCGCAAACCCGTTCAGCGCAGGCGTTGCTGACCACAGACCCCTCAGGCGGCATCCGCATCATGGTCCATGGCCGCCATGGCAGTGTCGAAAATCGTAAACACCGTATCCATCCGGGTCAGGCGAAACACCTTGGCAACATTGATCGTCAGCCCGGCCAGATCCATCCTGCGTTCCTTGCCCAGCTGTTTCATCGCGCCGACGATCGCGCCCAGACCGCTGCTGTCCACAAAGGCCACGCGCGACAGATCCAGCACCACGCGACGATGCGCGGTCGCGGTTTCCTCGCGCATGCGGTCGCGGAACTGAATCGCCACGACCGCGTCGATCCGGTCTTCCATCACCGAGATCAACAGCGCGCCACCCCGGTCCTCAGCCGCTAGTTCCATTCACATCTCCTTGCGCAACCTGACGGAACGCTAGACGGCAATCGTTACCATTCGGTATCCATAAGCAAACAACCCGGCGGAGGTATCGATATGAACGACGTTTTGATCTGTGGTGCGGCTCGCACGCCGATGGGCGGTTTTCAGGGCGTGTTTGCCGATGTCGATGCACCGACGCTGGGGGGCGCGGCGATTGGGGCCGCGCTTGCCGATGCCGGGGTCAGCACCGTTGATGAATTGATCATGGGTTGCGTGTTGCCCGCCGGGCTGGGGCAGGCGCCAGCGCGTCAGGCCGGGTTCAAGGCCGGTCTGGGCGAAGACGTTCCCGCGACCACCCTGAACAAGATGTGCGGCTCGGGGATGCGGGCGGCGATGATGGCCTACGACCAGCTGGCGCTGGGGCAGGTCGGCATCATGGTCGCTGGCGGCATGGAAAGCATGACCAACGCGCCCTATTTGCTGCCCAAGATGCGCGGCGGCGCCCGGATCGGTCACGGACAGGTGGTCGATTCGATGTTTCTGGACGGGCTGGAAGACGCTTACGACCGTGGCCGCCTGATGGGCACCTTCGCTGAAGACTGCGCCGAGGCGTTTCAGTTCACCCGCCGGGCGCAGGATTCCTATGCGCTGGGCTCGCTGGAAAACGCGCTTGAGGCGCAAAAGCGCGGCGATTTCGATGCTGAGATCACCCCGGTCACCATCAGTGACCGCAAAGGCGATCATATCGTCTCCGAGGATGAACAGCCCGGCGCGGCGCGGCCGGAAAAAATCCCGCATCTCAAACCGGCGTTCCGCAAGGATGGCACTGTGACCGCCGCGAACTCGTCGTCGATCTCGGACGGCGCTGCGGCGCTGGTGCTGGCAACCGGCGCCTTGGCTGC
>NZ_JBFHDW010000426.1:0-1502 GCF_041584535.1 Actibacterium sp.
CAGGAGTTCCTCGACACGCTGCGCCCTTTCGTCTGGCGCAAGCATCTGGATTTCACCGCCATTCAGGATGCTCATGACATGCGCATGGCAATCCGCGACCACAAAGGCCTGCATGGCAAGCTGGTGCTGGAAGGCCATAACATGAAGCTGGGCATGGGCGGCATCCGCGAGATCGAATTCTTTACCCAGACCCGGCAGTTGATTGCGGGCGGGCGCGACCCCGATCTGCGGGTGCGCGGCACGGTTGAGGGTCTGGCCCGGCTGGCCGAAAAGGGCTGGGTGCCGGACGAGGTGGCCACGCAACTGACCGCCGATTACCGCATCCACCGCGAGGTCGAGCATCGTCTGCAAATGGTGGCCGACGCCCAGACCCACAGCCTGCCGACCAACCCCGAAGCCTTTGACCGGCTGGCGCGGTTCATGGGTTACGGCGACACGCAGGTCCTGCGCCGCGATCTGACCGAACGCTTGCGCCGGGTCGATGAACTGACCGAGGGCTTCTTTGCCCCCGGTGCGGGCGCCACCCAGCCCGACACACCCGATTTGCCCGACAGCACCGCCCAAATCGTCGATCGCTGGCATACCTATCCGGCGCTGCGCTCGGCCCGCGCGGTGCAGATTTTCGCCCGGCTCAAGCCCGAGATTCTGGCCCGCCTGCACAAAGCCTCGAAACCGGACGAGGCTTTGGCCGCCTTTGACGGGTTCCTTGTCGGCCTGCCGGCCGGGGTGCAATTGTTTTCGCTGTTTCAGGCCAACCCGCAACTGATTGATCTGATTATTGATATCGCCGCGACCGCGCCGGAACTGGCGCGCTATCTGTCGCGCAATGCCGGGGTTCTGGACGCGGTAATCGGTGGCGATTTCTTCTCGAAATGGCCGGGCCGCGAGGCGTTGACCGCCGAGCTATCAACACATCTGGCCAGCCTTGGCGATTACGAACAACAACTGGATGCCGCCCGCCGCTGGGCCAAGGAATGGCATTTCCGCATCGGCGTGCATTTCCTGCGCGGCCTGATTACCGCCGATCAGGCCAGCGGCGAATATGCCGATCTGGCCGGTGCGGTTCTGACGGCGGTCTGGCCCTGTGTCGTGGCGAACTTCTCGGAAAAACATGGGGTTCCGCCGGGAAAAGGCGCTGTTGTGATGGGGATGGGATCGCTGGGGGCCGAGCGTTTGACCGGCCGGTCCGATCTGGATCTGATCGTGATTTACGACGCCGATGGGGTCGAGGACTCGGATGGGCGGCGGCCGATGGCCTCGCGCTTGTATTACGCCCGGCTGACGCAGGCGCTGGTAACGGCGCTGACCGCGCCAATGGCCGAGGGCAAGCTTTACGAGGTCGATATGCGCCTGCGCCCGTCGGGCAATCAGGGGCCGGTCGCAACCTCGTTCACCGCTTTCCGCGATTATCAGCGCACGCAGGCATGGACATGGGAACATCTGGCGATGACCCGCGCCCGTCCGGTGGCGGGCGCCCCGGATCTGGCGGCCGAGATCGAGGC
>NZ_JBFHDW010000427.1:0-1471 GCF_041584535.1 Actibacterium sp.
CGACCAGCGCGTCGATCAACAGCTCGGGAATGCCACACAGGCCAAATCCACCAGCTGCGATCATCATGCCATCAAAGAGCAAACCGTCGAGCGCATCAGAGGCGCTGCCGTATACTTTCTTCATGAAAATCTCTCCAGTTCCGGTTGCCGCGAAGTTGTGACGCGGGCGTTAATCAGAGTCAAACACTTGTGGCACTCGTCCGTGCGGTGAATAAAACCGGCGCCGGTTTCGTTTCGCTCGTGCCTAGGATTTCTTCTTGCGGCCGCCTTTTTTGGCAGCTTTTTCGCCGATCAGCTGCACAGCGGTTTCCAGCGTGATCTCGGCGGGATCGACGTCTTTGGGCAGGGTGGCGTTGACCTTTTCCCATTTGACATAGGGGCCATAGCGCCCGTCCATCACGCTGATCGCGCCGCCCTTTTCGGGATGCTCGCCCAGTTCCTTCAGCGGCGCGGCGGTGGCGCGACCACGGCCGGTTTTCGCGGCCTTCTGCGCCAGCAATTCGACCGCGCGGTTCATGCCGACGGTAAACACCTCGTCGACCTCGGGCAGGTTGGCGTAAAGCTTGCCGTGTTTGACGAAGGGGCCATAACGCCCGATCCCGGCCTCGACCAGTTCGCCATCCTCGGGATGCTGGCCCAGTTCGCGCGGCAGGCTCAGCAGCATCTGCGCCTTTTCAAGGTCGATTTCTTCGGGTTTCCAGCCCTTGGGCAGGCTGGCGCGCGGCGGTTTGGGCGTGTCTTCGGTCGGTTCGCCCTTTTGCACATAGGGGCCAAAACGGCCCATGCGCAGGGTGATTTCGTCCTCGCCATCGTGACCCAGAATCTTGCCGTCCAGTTCAGCCGAGCCGTCATCGGTCTGGGCCGACAGCGGCCGGGTATAGCGGCATTCGGGATAGTTCGTGCAGCCGATAAAGGCGCCACCCGAGCGCGCGGTTTTCAGATTCAGACGCCCGGCGCCGCATTTCGGGCACAGGCGCGGATCGCTGCCATCGGCAGTTGGCGGGAACAGATGCGGGGCCAGAACCTCGTCGATCTTTTCCAGAACCTCGGTGATCCGCAGGTCAGAGGTTTCAGCGATCGCCGCCGAGAAATCCTGCCAGAACCGCGACAGGACATCGACATAATCGCGCTCGCCCGCCGAGACATCGTCCAGTTCGTCTTCTAGATTGGCGGTGAATTCATAGCCGACATATTTGCGGAAATAGTTCGACAGGAACGCCGTGACCAACCGGCCTTTATCCTCGGGGAACAGGCGGTTGCTGTCCTTGCGGACATAGCCGCGATCCTGAATCGTGGTGACGATCGAAGCATAGGTCGAGGGGCGGCCGATGCCCAGTTCTTCCATGCGCTTGACCAGCGTCGCCTCGGTATAGCGCGGCGGCGGCTGGGTGAAATGCTGTTCCGGGGTCACGCTTTGCTTGGCCGCCGGTTCGCCCTCGGTGATCTGCGGCAGGCGCTTGTCGTCTCCATC
>NZ_JBFHDW010000428.1:0-1467 GCF_041584535.1 Actibacterium sp.
ATCATGACCGATGCCCCCCGCCCCCATCACCACGACACGGTCGCCCGCCTCGCGGTCACCGGACAGAATTTCGGCGTAGGTCGCGACGCTGGGATGGTCGATACCCGGCAGGTCGGGAATGCGCGGCGTGACCCCGGTGGCGATGACCACATGGTCAAATCCCTCAAGATCGCTCGCCTCTGCCCGCTGTCCCAGACGCTGCGTGACCCCGTGTTTCTGCATCTGACCGGCATAATACCGAAGGGTTTCGTCGAACTCGTCCTTGCCGGGTGCGGCGCGGGCCAGATTCAGCTGACCGCCCAATTTGTCCTGCGCTTCGAACAGGGTGACATCGTGGCCCAGCCGTGCCGCCTCGGCGGCTGTGGCCATGCCCGCGGCACCACCGCCAACGACGGCCACTTTCTTTGGCGTGTCGGTTGGCGTATCCCGGAATTCCGTTTCACGCCCGGCCCTTGGATTGACCAGACATCCGACCGGCCGGTCCGAAAAAATGAAATCCAGGCAGGCCTGGTTGCAGGCAATGCAGGTGTTGATCTCGTCTGCGCGGCCCTCGCGCGTCTTTTTCACGAAATGCGGATCGGCCAGAAACGGGCGCGCCATCGAGATCATGTCCGCATCGCCAGAGGCAAGTATGTCTTCTGCAAGCTGGGGTGTGTTGATCCGGTTCGAGGCGACTACCGGGATCGACACCGCCGCTTTGACGTTGGCTGCCGCCTTGCGCCAGGCACCGCGCGGCACCGGGTAGGCGATCGTCGGCACGCGGGCCTCATGCCAGCCGATGCCGGTGTTCAGGATATCCGCACCCGCAGCCTCGATCTTGCGGGCCAGTGCGGCAATTTCATCGGCGGGCGCGCCGCCCTCGACCAGATCGGCCGCCGAAATCCGGTAGATGACCAGAAAGTCGGGGCCGCAACGTTCGCGCACCGCGCGCACGATATCGACCGGGAATCGGTGGCGGTTCGCGGCGCTGCCGCCCCAGTCGTCTTGGCGCTTGTTGGTGTGGGTGACGGTGAATTCGTTGATCAGGTATCCCTCGGACCCCATGATCTCGACGCCATCAAAGCCTGCGGCCAGCGCATTGGCGGCCGCCACGGCAAAATCCTCGATGGTACGGAGAATGTCGGCTTCGGTCATTTCACGCGGGATGAAACGGTTGATCGGGGCGCGGATCGGCGACGGGGCCACACACCCTTCGATCTTGGCATAGCGCCCGGCGTGGAGGAGTTGCGCGCAGATCAGGCTGCCTTCGGCCTGCACCGCCTCGCAGATCGGGCGCAGGTCAAGCGCTTCTTCCGGGTCATCGATTCTCGGACCTTCTGGATCGAATATGCCCTCGGCATTGGGCGAAAACCCGCCGGTGACCAGAATCGCCGCCTCCCCCCGCGCACGCTCGGCGTAAAACGCGATCTGTTTGGCTATGCCGTCAGGCTCGGTTTCCAACCGCGTGTGCATCGACCCCATGATGAC
>NZ_JBFHDW010000429.1:0-1466 GCF_041584535.1 Actibacterium sp.
CGACCGCCTCGGGGCCGCCTTCGCTGCCCATGCCCGAGCCCTTGACCCCGCCGAACGGTGCCTCGACCGGGCCAAGCCCGTGATGGTTGATCGACAGCATCCCGGATTCGATATCCGCCGCCAGCCGGTTCGCGGTCTGCGCCGTGCCGGTATAGGCATAAGCGGCAAGGCCATAGTCCAGACGGTTGGCCTCGGACATCGCTTGGTCATAGGTGCTGAACCGGTTGATCAGCGCCACCGGGCCAAAAGGTTCGTCATTCATTGCCACCGCATCGGTCGGCACATCGGTCAAAACCGTCGGCGCATAGAAAAAGCCTTCGTTGCCGATACGGGTGCCGCCGGTGCGCAGGGTCGCGCCTTTGGACAGGGCGTCTTGCACCAGGGCCTCGACCGCCTCGACACGGCGCTGGGTGGACAGCGGCCCCATCTGGCTGTCAGGGTCCAACCCGTTGCCGGTCTTGATCGCCTCGGCCGCCTTGGTAAAACCGTCGGTAAAACGGTCGAACACCCCATCCTGAACCAGAAACCGGGTCGGAGAGATGCAGATCTGCCCGGCATTGCGGAACTTGGTCATCGACAGGATCGCCACCGCCTTGTCGATATCGGCGTCGTCGAAAATCAGCACCGGCGCGTGGCCGCCTAATTCCAGCGTGGCGGGCTTCATCACCGCCCCGGCTTTTGAGGCCAGCAGCTTGCCGATCGGGGTCGAGCCGGTGAAGGTCAGCTTGCGGATCACCGGATGGGCGATCAGCGTATCGCTGATCTGGGCCGGGTCGCCGAAAACCAGCGACAGCACCGGCGCGGGCAGGCCGGCGTCCAGAAACGCCTGCACAACCATCATCGTGCTGGCGGGGGCTTCCTCCGGGCCTTTCAGCACCACCGAACACCCCGCCGCCAGCGCCGCACCCAATTTGCGGGCAGCGTGGTTGATCGGCACGTTCCAGGTTGAAATCGCCAAAACCGGGCCAATCGGCTGTTTCTCCACCAACTGGCTGACGCCGGGTTGGCGGGCGGGAATGATGCGGCCATAGGTGCGCTTGGCCTCTTCTGCGAACCAGTCCAGCACCTCGGCGCCGATCATGCATTCCATTTTCGTATCGCCCAGCGGCCGACCCTGTTCCAGCGTCAGCGCATGCGCCAACGCGTCGGCGCGATCACGCAGCAATTGAGCGGTCTTGCGCAGAATGGCAGCGCGATCATGCGCCCCGGTGGCGCGCCAGATCGCAAAGCCCTGTTGGGCAAAACCGGCGGCTTGCTGCAACTGTTCGGCACCGGCCACCGGCACCTGACCGATGGGCTGGCCGGTGGCGGGGTTGATAACCGGAACGTGGCGGTCACTGTCACCCCACCACGTGCCACCAAGATGCAGGCGGATTTCGGGATACTGGGTCATGCCTCGGTCCTTTCCATGTCAGTCAGCGCCAATCAGCGCATCCAGCGCCAGAACCCCTTGCCCCTCGGGATAG
>NZ_JBFHDW010000430.1:0-1463 GCF_041584535.1 Actibacterium sp.
AAGAGTGCGCTGCCGAAAGGTGGCGCACTTTATCTTCTAGACCACCAGTGTGGGAGGGTAGGTTGAAATCCAAGATATTCGCTCTGATCGTGGCCCTGCTGCCGTTGCAGGCTGTCGCGCAACAGGCCGAAGTGCCGCTTGCGGTCCGCAACGCCGGCGCGCAAAGCTGTGACGATCTGCGCAAGGTCTATACCCAACAGGGTTTCGTGAACGAAAAGACCGCGTTCTTGCAGTGGATGGCCGGTTATGTCACCGCCGTTGCACGGCTGAACTCCGTGATCGACGTCTTCCCGATCAAAGATTCGACCCAGATGGTTCAGATGGTCATTCTGGTCTGCGGCGAGCGGCCTCAGCTGACTGTTGAATCCGCGGTTCTGGAAACCGCGGCGCGTCTGCGGCCCTATTGGGTCAAGGGCAGCGCCAATGTTCTGACCCTAAGCTCGAACGAAACCAAGGTTGGCTATTACGAAGCCTCGGTCAAACCGCTGCAACAGGCGTTGAAAGATGCCGGAGCCCCGGTTGTCGTCGATGGCGCCTATGGCAACCAGACCGGCAACGCCTTGTCGCGCCTGTCGGTCGGTGCCGGTTTGCCGCCGACTTTGGTGCCGAATGGCACGCTGCTGTATCTGCTGACGCGGCCGCAGCAAAAGCCCAAGCAATAAGTCTTAGATCATATCACGAAAAAGGGGCTGCCGATTGGCAGCCCCTGTTCGTTTCGGATCCGCTTGCCGGAAATCCGGCGCCGATCAGACCATATCTTCGAACATCTTGACCACCTGATGCGCGATGCGCTGCGGCATATAGGCCTGGCCGGCTTTCAGGGATTTCTCGGCGTAGCGCAGATAGGTCGCTTCGTCGTCCATGATCTTTTTCACCGCGGCAACCCATTGGTCGATAAAGGCCGGCGGCATGACCACGTTGTTTTTCACCACGTCTTCGGGCACCGGGACAATCTCGCCAGAACCGGCCATGGTGTCGGGGATCCCGCCCATGTTCGAGCCGATCACCGGAATGCCCATGACCAAGGCTTCGGGGATGACCTTGCCCGCGGCTTCGTATCCGACCGAGGGCACGATCAGCAGACTGGTTTTGCGGAACACATGCGTGATGTCAGCCTGTTTCGGCAGCCACCACAGGTTCTTGATCGCCGTGGTTTCGATCCCGGCGTCCTGCCACATGGTCTGCGTGCCCCGGCTTTCCACCGCAAGGAAGGTCAGTTTACGGTCGATTTCGGTGAACCGGTTAGCAAGGTTGATGAACACCAGCCCGCCCTTGGGGGCGGCGGGGTTGATCATGGTGATGAATTTCTCGCGCCGGGTGGCGGCCAGTTGCGGCAGTTCCTCAGCCGAGCGCGAGGCCGAATGGTTCGGCGACACCGGCATGATCTGCATGTTCTTCAGGCCAAGACGCTCTTTATACAGTTTGCGCATGGCTTCGGTCGGGACAACGACGCGGTCGACGGC
>NZ_JBFHDW010000431.1:0-1439 GCF_041584535.1 Actibacterium sp.
GCCGGGTCGGCCAGATCGAAGCTTGAGGTCGACACACCGGGATTCACCCGCAGCCCGCGGATATGTCCGGCGCTTTGCGCCTCGAACCGCTGCAACTGGCCGATGGTGTTGAAGATAATCTTGTCGGAATGGCCCAGCACCTCGTCGATCTCGTGATCGGCATAGGCGACGGAATAGGCGTGGGTCTCGCCCGGGAATTTCTCGCGGCCCAGACGGACCTCGAACAGCGATGACGAGGTGGTGCCGTCCATATAGTCGGACATGAAGTCGAACACCGACCACGTGGCAAAACATTTCAGCGCCAGCAAGGCCTTGGCCCCGGACGCCGCGCGCAGATACGCGATCTTTTCCATGTTCGGCAAAAGCCGCGCCTTGTCGATCAGGTAATAGGGCGTCTGGATCATCGGTTCCCCCGGCAGAAAGGAAAGGACAACAAGCCGCTCGTTTAGGGGGGAAGGCCGGTAGAGGCAAGGGGGAATGCCGTGATCCGTGGACTGGCACTTCCCCATGCGCCTCAGATATTATTTATTTCCGGGATGTGTTACCTTGCCCGCCTGATCGGAGGTCAGCGCAAATGTCAGAAATCGAACAACACCCCTATCGCTGGGTCATCGTCATAGCCGCAGCCCTGATCCTTGCCCTGTCCATGGGGGCGATCGTCAACGGCATGTCGGCCTATATCGTTCCCTTGCAGGACAGCTATGGCTGGGCGCGGGCCGATATTTCGCTGATCAATGTCTCGGGCATTGTCGGGCTGGCATTCGGTGGCGTGCTGACCGGGGCCTTGGCCGACAAGTTCGGCACCCGGCCCGTGGTTCTGATTGGCGGCTTGGCGATGGGGCTAAGCTATCTGGGCGCCTCTTATGCCACCGCGCTGTGGCAATTCTATGTGCTGATGTTCATCGCCGGGTTTTTCGGCGCGGCCGCGATTTCGCCGCCGCTTTTGGCGGCCGTCGGGTCGTGGTTTCCGAAAGGCGCCGGTTTGGCCATCGGCATCGCGGCGGCGGGGCAGGCCTTGGGGCAGGGGGGCGTGCCGTTCGCGTCGTCCCTGTTGATCCAATCGGTCGGCACCGCCAAGGCGCTGACCGTGACCGGGGTGGCGATGCTGTTGCTGCTGGTGCCGCTGGCGCTGGTGTTGCGGCAGCCGCCGAAATCGGTGTTGGCCGCCGGAACACGAGCGGCGGATCAATCCGGCGGGTTCCAGAAATTCTCGGTCTTTGTGCCGACGATGTCGCTGGCCACGTTCCTGTGCTGCACCTGTATGTCGATTCCGCTGATGCATCTGGTGCCACTGATTCAGGACAAGGGCTTTGCTGCGGATCAGGCGGGCCGGGTGATTTTCGTGATGCTGATGGTGGCTATCACGGGCCGGGTTGCCTTTGGCAAGTTCGCCGACATCATCGGGCCGCTGCGGTCCTATATGACCGCGACCGCATGGA
>NZ_JBFHDW010000432.1:0-1432 GCF_041584535.1 Actibacterium sp.
CAGGTGGTGACCGTTGAATCCACCTCGTATGACGTGTTGGTGGACCATTCGGAATTCGGCTCGGGTTGGTCGTCGGAAACCGGCGCCCAGACCGAAACCACCACGCCGCAGATCGAGCGCGTCTCGATCCCGCTGCATGAGCTCAGCGCCATGCCGAAGGCGAGCCAGCGTCTGCTGGACGACAGCGCCTTTGACATCGAGGGCTGGCTGGCGGGCCGCATCGCCGACCGTTTCTCGCGCGCCGAGGCCGGGGCGTTTCTCAACGGTGACGGTGTCGACAAACCGACCGGCATTCTGACCCATACCCAGACCCCCGAGGCCAGCTGGGCCTGGGGCAGCCTGGGCTATATCGCCACCGGCACGGCGGGCGATTTCGATGCGGCGGCCCCGGCGGATGCGGTGCTGGATCTGGTCTATGCCCTGGGCGCCGAATACCGCGCCAATGCGACGTTCGTGATGAATTCGAAAACCGCGGGCGTGGTGCGCAAGATGAAGGATGCCGACGGCCGCTTCCTGTGGTCCGATGGCCTGTCGGCGGGTGAACCGGCGCGTCTGCTGGGCTATCCGGTGCTGATCGCCGAGGACATGCCGGACATCGCGACCGATGCCTGCGCTATTGCCTTTGGCGATTTCCGCGCCGGTTACACCGTCGCCGAGCGCCCGGATCTGCGCGTGCTGCGCGATCCGTTCAGCGCCAAGCCGCATGTGCTGTTCTATGCGACCAAGCGCGTTGGTGGCGACGTCAGCGACTTTGCCGCGATCAAGCTGCTGAAATTCTCGCTGACCTAAGGGCAGGGGAAACGGCCGCCTCCGATGATCGGGGGCGGTTCAGGCGCGTGCCTCTTGGGGTGGTCCAAGACGTTGTCCAGCTGCTCCCTCCGTATGAGCAACGTCAGGGCGCGCGCCTGTTTTGGCCGGGGGGCTGAATGGAGAATTTGCGCATGATGCTGATCGAGCAGACCACTGTGCCCGCTGCCGCCCTGCCGGTAGGCCAGTTACGGGACCATTTGCGGCTGGGCACCGGCTTTGCCGATGACGGGGCCGAGGACGCGTTGCTGGAGGCGCTGCTGCGAGCGGCAATCGCCGCGATCGAGGGGCGCACCGGCAAGGTGCTGTTGACCCGGTCGTTCGTCTGGCAGGTGCTGGCGTGGCGTGATGGCGAACGACAGCCGCTGCCAGTGGCGCCGGTGAACACGGTGACGGCGGTGCGGATCATCGACCGGCTGGGGGCCGAAACCCTGTTGGACACGGGCACTTACCGGCTGGAGCGCGACACGCACCGGCCACGGGTAGCGGCCGACGGTCTTGCGTTGCCGGTGATCCCGATGGGCGGCAGTGCCGAGATCGCCTTTGACGCGGGCTTTGGCGCCGCATGGGACGCGGTGCCGGCGGATCTGGCGCAGGCGGTGATGCTGTTGGCGGCGCATTATTA
>NZ_JBFHDW010000433.1:0-1395 GCF_041584535.1 Actibacterium sp.
CCGCCGCCAAAGCGACCTGAACCTGATGTGCATCGCCCAGCGAGAATGGCGTGATCCACAGCGACAGGCCGGTCAGGCTGCCTTGCATCGACATCACCAGCAGCGCCACCGCGTTATTGGCGAAATGCAGCCCGATCGCGGCGCCCAGCGACCCGGTTTGCTCGGTCAAATCGGCGGCGACCAGTGCAAAGACCATAATGGCGATCAGGATGACCCAGGCGTTGGCTCCGGCCTCGGGCGACCAGTGACCGGCGGTGAACAAAAGCGCCGGCAGCCCCATCCAGACCCAGCGCGCGGCAAAGCGGGCGGCCAGTTGCTGTTGCAGATAGCCGCGGAACAAAAGCTCTTCCGCCCCGGTCTGTAACAGCACCAGCGGCAGCGCCAGCGGCAGATAGCGCAGCCATTGATCCAGCGGCAGATTGGGCACGCCCGGCGACAGCCGCGCATAGAGCAACAGCAAGACCGCCTGAATCGGAATCATCACCATCACCACCTGAAAAAAGCCGCGCAACGTATCGCGCCACGGGCCGAACAGCGTGCCGGGGCTGCGGCCATGACAGGCCGGGGCGGCAATGATCGGCCCCAGAGCCATGCCGACAAAAGATAACAGCAGAAAGATCATGTGCTCTGGCGTTTCGGCCTTGGACAAGGCCTGTAACCAGTTGAAATAGTCTAGCGGCCCGGTGATCGGAAAAATCGCGATCACCATCATCGCCAGAACCGACAGATACACGAACGCGATCAGCACCAGCCCCAGTGCCAAGCGCCAAATCTGGGCCGTGTGCCGGGTCGGGGCGATGTAGGCGGAAAATTCCGGAGAGCGCATTTTTTCGTCCATTCGGGTGATCCGGTGAACGCTAGCGACTGGCGGTCGGCGCTTCAACGCCTGTTGCGGCGAACGGGCTTGTGAAAGGTGCCTGCCACAGGTATTTCCCTGTGCCACGCCAGTCCCAAAGCCGAGACAGATGTCAGTATTGATCGCTAAAATCAGGGGGGCGCTTGCGCTATGCGCGCTGGTGCCGCTGCTTGCCGCCTGTCTTGAGACCGGCAGCACCCCTCAGCAGGTTGTCTTGGCCGACGGCACCGTGCAGGTGACTGCGCCTGCGGGCTATTGCGTGGATAGCCGGGCCTCGGGCGATGAATTCGTGCTGTTGGCCAGCTGTGCCTCGGTTACCCGCCGCGCCAGCGCCCCGCATCCGGCTGCACCGGCGCTGTTGACCGTCACCGTGACCCGGCATTTGCCCGGCGATTTGTCGATCAAGTCGCAATATGCCCGGCTGAAAGCCTATTTCAAATCCGATCAGGGCCGCGCGAACCTGTCGCAAAATGGCGATCCGGCGCAGGTTCGGGTCATTCGCACCAGCATGACCAATGGCGTGTTCATCGTGCAGGCGC
>NZ_JBFHDW010000434.1:0-1383 GCF_041584535.1 Actibacterium sp.
ACCGCCACCGCCGGGGTTGCGGGCCGGGCCGATGTCGGTCTGGACAGTCTGGACCGCAGCGGGCTGAACGGTCAGTTTCTGGGCGGCATCCTGTTGGGCGCGGTCTGGAGTCCCTGCATCGGCCCGACGCTGGGCGGCGCGATTTCGCTGGCCAGTCAGGGCGAAAGCCTGGGTCTGGCGACCGCGATCATGGTCAGTTTTGCGCTGGGCGTGTCGACGATCATTCTGGCGCTGGGCTATGGCGCGCGTTCGGTGATCCTGCGCCGTCAGGCCATGATGCGCAATCTTTCCAGCCGCGCCCGTCCGGCGATGGGGGCGATCTTTGTCGCTGTCGGGTTGGCCATCCTGTTCAAATTTCACCTGATGATCGAAGCCTGGGCCGTGCAAACCCTGCCGGCGTGGCTGGTCGATCTGTCCGTTATCATCTGAGGATCGGAGACTGTCATGAATCGCCGTGATTTTATCGCCCTGACCGGCATTGCCGCCGTCACCCTGCCATCGGTGTCATGGGGCGCGCCGCTGGACTATCACGCCGGGATGATCCCGGCGCGGCTGGCCAAGGGCGAGACCCTGTTTCTGGATTTCAAGGCCAGTTGGTGCAGCACCTGCGCCGCGCAAAGCCGGGTTCTGGATGCGCTGAAGGCCGCGAACCCCGCCTATGAGCGCGAGATCACCTTTATCAATATCGACTGGGACGAACATGGCGAGGGGCCGCTGGTCAAACAGATGAATATCCCCCGCCGCTCGACTTTGGTGGTGCTGAAGGGCGATCAGGAACTGGGGCGGATCGTGGCCGGGACCGCAAAAAAAGAGATCAAGGCGCTGATGGATCTGGCGCTGAACGCGGCCACGGCCTGAGGCCCGAACCCGGACAATTCGGGCTTTCGGCGACCCGTGGCCCGGATTGACCCGTTCAGGTCACAGTTTCGGCCTTTGCAGCGGTCTCAGGCGGGCCTGTCCCTTGCTCTCACTGTCAAAACCCGGTATCGCCCGCGCGATATCCAAATGACTGGAGAGCCGCATGTCTGCCCCCAAGAAAGTTGTCCTCGCCTATTCCGGTGGTCTTGATACCTCGATCATCCTGAAATGGCTGCAAACCGAATATGGCTGCGAGGTCGTGACCTTTACCGCCGATCTGGGTCAGGGGGAAGAACTGGAACCGGCCCGCCACAAGGCCGAGCTTCTGGGGATCAAGCCCGAGAACATCTATATCGAAGACGTGCGCGAAGAATTCGTCCGCGATTTCGTGTTCCCGATGTTCCGCGCCACTGCGGTTTATGAGGGTCTGTATCTGCTGGGCACCTCGATTGCACGGCCGCTGATTGCAAAAAAACAGATTGAAATTGCCAGAAAAGAAAAGGCCGATGCCGTCTCCCACGGTGC
>NZ_JBFHDW010000435.1:0-1365 GCF_041584535.1 Actibacterium sp.
CATCGCTTCGAAGAGCCGGAGTGCTTGTCACTGGTCGCCGAGTGCTCGACGGTCGTGGCCGTGCACGGGTGCCGAGATCCGGGGGAGATCGTGTTCCTCGGAGGCCTCGACGAGGCACTCAAGAAGACGATCTCGGGGGCGCTGACCGGGCCTTGGGTGACGATCTGAATGGCGGTGCCATCCGCCGCCTTGGTTTCGGCGACCAGCCGCACATAGGGATCAAACGCGCCTTGCAGGCGGATCAGACCCTCGGTCAGCGACAGGCGCTGGCCCAGAATATCCAGCCGCCCGCGCACCAGATCGAACCGGCCAATCGGCACGACATCGGCGGTTGTGCCGCTCAGCCGCAGCTGCCCGCCCAGTTCGGCATCCAGACCACGACCGCGCACGAAAATCTGGTTTGGGGCCTCCAACACCAGATCCAGCCCATAGATCACCCCGCCACCGCGCCCGGCCTTGGTGCCCTCCAACCCGGCGCGCACCCGCGTCGCGCGCACGGCGGCGCTGTCGTTCACATGACGCAACCCGTCAGGAATGACGCCGCTGGTGGCAATCGCGCCCGAGGGCACCCGCAATTCTGCCTGATCCAGCGCCAGCGCGCCCGAGATCACCGCCCCGCCGGTCAGCGGCCCGCGAATGGCCAGATCGCCATTCAGCCGGGTGCGATACAGGCTTGGGTCCTGCGCGATGACATTGGTCAGGGTCAGGCCCAGATCGGCCTCGAACGGTTTGCTCAGGCCCACCGGCCCGCTCAGCACCAGCGAACCGCCCGAGCTGACCGCGCCACTGGCGGCAACCTGTGCCTGCCCGTCGGCCAGCGTCAGGCCGATATTCAGCCCGGTCACCGCCTCGCCCAAGGTCGGCGCCGACAGCCGCGCGTCCGTGGCCAAGGCCTGCCCCGACAATGCCGCAAGCCCCGGCCGCCCGACCATGCGCAGATCAAAATTCGCCATGCCTTGCAGGTCACGCGGCGCAATAAAGGTGTTGGCCAGACCCAATGGCGCGGTGCCGCGCAGCCACAGATCGACCTGCGGCAAGTCCCCGGTGACGGGTTCAAAGCGACCGCCACCGCTGGCCTGTCCACCCGCCGCAGTGATGTCAAACTGATCCAGAACCACCGGGCCACCTTGCTGCCAATGCGCGGCGGCCTGCACCTGACCCGGGCCATTCAGGCCTTGGGCAAACGGCGCGATGGTGGAAAGTTGGGCCTGAATCTGCACCTGCGCGTCAGCCTTGGACAGGTGGCCCGAGGCGGCGATTTGTGCCGTGTTGCTGTCGATCGAAAGCCGGTCGATACGGGTGCCGCTGGCGTCACGCGTGGCAGTCAGGCTGAGATCAGCCGCGCCGCGCAGATAGGGATCAAGC
>NZ_JBFHDW010000436.1:0-1356 GCF_041584535.1 Actibacterium sp.
CGAAAACCGCCGCCGCTATCTGAACTCGCGCGCGACGCTGGAACAGCTGATCAGCCTTGGCGTCGTGCCGATCGTCAACGAGAACGACACCATCGCCACCGATGAAATTCGCTTTGGCGACAACGACCGGCTGGCGGCGCAGGTCGCGGTGACCGTGGGTGCCGATCAACTGGTGTTGTTGTCGGATGTTGATGGGTTCTATTCCGCCAATCCCGGGCTGGACCCGGCGGCGGTGCGGTTCGACCTGATCGACGAAATCACCCCCGAGATCGAGGCCATGGCCGGTGATCCGACCTCGGGCCTCAGCAAGGGCGGCATGAAAACCAAGCTGCTGGCGGCGAAAACCGCCACTGGTGCGGGCTGTGCGATGGCGATCACCGAAGGCTCGGTGTTGCAACCGCTGAAGGCGCTGATCGACGGGGCGAATGCCACATGGTTTCTGGCCAAGGACGACCCGCAAGCGGCACGCAAACGCTGGATCGCGGCGATGAAACCGCGCGGCGAACTGGTGCTGGACAGCGGGGCCGTCCGCGCCTTGTCGCAGGGAAAATCGCTGTTGCCCGCAGGGGTTACGGCGGTGGACGGCGAATTTGGCCGTGGTGATCCGGTGGCGATTGTCGGGCCAACCGGTCAGACGCTGGGCAAGGGTCTGGTGCGCTATACCAGCGCCGAGGCCCGCGCCATTCGTGGCCACCAGTCCGGCGAGATCGAAACCGTTCTGGGCTATCCAGGACGCGCGGCGCTGATCCACCGCGACGACATGGCGCTGTAACGCCCGCCGTCCGCGATGTGGATTTCCTGACCGCGCCCGGCATTTTTCGTTGTAGACTGTCGGTCACATCCTTATTCCAGAATGCCAAAGACAAGAGCGAAGGCAATGAAACACATGGATAATATTCCCGCGATGATGGCCGAGATCGGCCAGCGCGCCCGTGCGGCCTCGGCCGAGCTGGCCTTTGCCTCGTCCGAGGCCAAGGTGGGGGCCCTGAACGCGGCGGCCGATGCGGTCTGGGCGCGGCGCGCCGAGATCATCGAGGCCAACGCCAAGGACATGCAATTCGGCCGCGACAAGGGTCTTAGCCCGGCGATGCTGGACCGGCTGATGCTGGACGAAGCGCGGATCAAAGGCATGGTCGATGGCCTGCGCGCCGTGGCCGAGCAGGACGATCCGGTCGGCGCGGTGATGGCGGAATGGGACCGGCCCTCGGGGCTGCATATCAAGCGGGTGCGCACGCCTTTGGGGGTGATCGGGGTGATCTATGAAAGCCGCCCCAACGTGACCGCCGATGCCGGTGCGCTGTGCCTGAAGGCCGGGAACGCGGTGATCCTGCGTGGCGGTTCGGAAAGTTTCCACAG
>NZ_JBFHDW010000437.1:0-1317 GCF_041584535.1 Actibacterium sp.
GAAGAGCCCCCCAACCTGCGATTTCTGCGTATGCTGGTCACGGTGCTGACCGCGACAATGATCGCGGGCGTTGTAATCATCATCGCACTGATTGTCATCCGCTATGGCGGAAAAGACGACTTTGCCCTGCCCAAGGCGATTGAACTGCCCCAAGGCGCCACGGTCAGCGCTGTCACCAAGGGGCGCGGCTGGTATGCGGTGGTGACCGAAGACCAGCAGATTCTGATCTATGACGCGGGCGACGGGCATCTGCGCCAGACGGTTCGGATCGGCGACGGCGACGGCGAATAATTCGACGCTTCGTGGTAAACTGGCCCTTGTCGATCTGGCAAAGGGTGCTCAGTTTAACGCAGGACTTCCTTTATGACAGGACAGAACATGGCCGGTGAAACCGCCCCTGACAGAATGGTGCTTGGTCTGACCGGCACCCAGCGGCACGCGTTTCTGCAAGGGCTGGTCAGCAATGATGTGCCCCAGACCGAGGGCAGCATCGCCTGGACGGCGCTGTTGACGCCGCAGGGCAAATATCTGGCCGATTTCTTCATGATCCCGCGCGGGGATACGATTCTGCTGGATGTCAGCGCGGCGCAGGCGCCGATGCTGGCGCAGCGGCTGTCGATGTACAAGCTGCGCGCCGATGTGGCGATTGCCCAGACCGGGCTGCATGTGCTGCGCGGGCTGGACGCGGCCCCGGCCGATGCGCTGGCCGACCCGCGCCACCCGGCGCTGGGATGGCGCGCCTATCGCGATCAGCCCGGCGCGGCCCCCGCCATCGATTGGGACGCGATCCGCGTTGCCCAGTGCATCCCCGAAACCGGGATCGAACTGACGCCCGAGACCTTTATCCTTGAGGCCGGGTTCGACCGCCTGCACGGGGTGAATTTCCGCAAGGGCTGTTACGTCGGGCAAGAGGTCACCGCCCGGATGAAGCACAAGACCGATCTGCGCAAAGGCCTTGTGACCGTGCGGATCGACGGTCAGGCCCCGGTCGGCACCGTCATCATGGCGGGCGAGAAAGAGGCCGGCACCCTGTTCACCCAATCCGGCGATCACGCCATCGCCTATCTGCGGTTTGACCGCGCCACCGGCCCGATGCAGGCCGGCAATGCCAAGGTGGTATGGGATGGCTGACCGGTTGCGCGCCTCGGTTGAACGACTGACCGGCGCGCGCGTCACCGATCTTGTTCCCTTGCATGGCGGCGATCTGTCCGAGGTCTTTTGTGCCACGCTGGCCGATGGCGATCCGGTGGTGGTCAAGACCGGCGCGCTGGTCGATACCGAAGCCCGGATGCTGCGCGCCATCGCCATGGCAGGCGC
>NZ_JBFHDW010000438.1:0-1302 GCF_041584535.1 Actibacterium sp.
CGGCCAGCGTCGCGATCGCCGCCTGCAGCGCCAGAAAATGATCGGGTTCAGACCCGTCGACCGAACTGGGCATCACGCCCAGCTTGGCCGGATCAAAACGGAACAGGTCCTTCAGGAACCCGCCCTTGGCGGTGGTGATCTTGTTCGCGCCCTTACCGTTCAAATACCGCTCGGCGCCCCAGTTTTCCGGCGGATCCGAGACCTGATCGGCCTTGGCGCAGATATTCTGCCAATAGCGTTTCGGCCCGTCCGAGCCGGGAAACAGGCAGGACATGCCAATGATCGCGATCTTGCCGGACATGCCGTTTCCTTTGGTCGTCATGCAACGATTTTCCCGGACCAGCCACAAAAGCGGTTCAGGTTGGCGTCAGCCGTGGATTCCAGCCCTTCAAGGCTCATCACCATGCGGCCCTGCGCGTCCAGCACAAAGATATCGGCCAGAACGCGGGTGCCGTCGGTCTCGGGTCGGATACGCAACTCCATCCGCGCCGGGGCCGAGCCGCCGGTGTCATAGCGCCGCGCCCGCTCGATCCCGTTGGGCAGGGCCGCCTTACCGTGTTGGGCATGCGACCAGACCCAGACCAATTGCGCGGCGGTATCGACCAGACCGGGATCGAACAACCAGCCGCCGCCACCGAAACTGGCGGGGGCGCTGGGGCGGATTTCCGCCGCGATGCCGTGTTTGTCCAGACCGATAAGCTTGGTCATGGCCTGAAAGCTGGGGCCGTGGAACAGCACATCGCGATAGGCCTGATGCGCGCTGAGCGGTGATGGGCCGGGAATGGCAAAGGGCGGCATCGTCCCGCCTTTGGGCAGGCTGTCGGCCAAGCGGGCGTTACAGCGGTAATGCACGCGCGGCACCTTGCCGGTAGCGCGGATTTCGACCTTGGCGGCAAAGCCATCGGAATGGCCGTGTTCGCCGCCGGTGACCAACAATTCGATCTCGCGCGGGGCGTCGTCTTCAAGACGGATGCCAGCCAGCATCTTGTGACCGGTGATCTCGGCCAGCGCCCAGCCCGGCCAGACCTCGGCCACGGCCTCGGCGGCCATTTCCATGGCAACCGCCATCGGCAGAACCGGCACGCCGTCAAGGCGATGCTCGTCCATATAACCGTCGGTGTCCAGCGACAGAACCCGCATCAGGCTTGAGCCACCCCGTGCGCCCAGACCGGGCTGCGCGCCCATCAACAGCGGCGCGCCCAAAGCTGCGGGGGGGGCGTCCTGAACCACAGTCGAGAACGCGCCCATGTCGGATTCATGCTGTTCCCACGGGCCTTGGCCAAGGATGATTTCCACGTCCGA
>NZ_JBFHDW010000439.1:0-1289 GCF_041584535.1 Actibacterium sp.
AATGCCGGGGACGCGATGAAAGAGCTCAGCCCTCCCCCCATGCCAGCCGCGGCGACGGCCGCAGTCGATGTTTTCAGAAAGTCTCTCCGCGAAGGGCCTGCGCCCTGAATTAGTTTAGTCATGTCTTCCTCCCAAAAGGACAAATGCCATCTTGTCCGATGAGGAATAAGCAACGACTGTGCCAACTTCTGTTAACACTTGGTTAAAAAAGAAAAACCCGCGCCGAAACCGGGCGCGGGTTCAGGATTTTCAGCGATGAGACAGCGTCAGGCGGCCGAGGCCACATGTTCGGGCAAATCGTCCAGTTCGACCAGACCGCTTTCGGACAATGCGACGCAAAGTTCGAAGACGTTGATCATCTCGCGCACATTGCCGGGCCAGCTATAGGCGCACAGCGCGGCCTCGGCCTTTTTGGAAAAGCGCAAAGGCTGTTCTTCGGACACTAGCGAGGCAACCTGACGGATGATCCAGCCTTTATCCTCGCGGTCGCGCAGCGCCGGGATGCTAAGAACGACACCGTTCAGGCGATAGTAAAGATCCTGACGGAACTGCCCCTTGTCGACCAGCTCTTTCAGATTGCGGTGGGTGGCCGAGACCACCCGAATATCGACCGAAACCGGTTTGGTCGCGCCCACGGCCATGACCTCGCGTTCGGCCAGAACACGCAGCAAACGTGCCTGAAGCGCAAGCGGCATGTCACCGATTTCATCCAGAAACAGCGTGCCGCCGCTGGCTTGTTCGATCAGCCCCTTCTTGCCCTTCGCATGGGCGCCGGTGAACGAATTCGGGGCATAGCCAAACAATTCGCTTTCGATCAGAGATTCCGGCAGCGCGGCACAATTGATGGCCACGAAGGGCCCTTTTTTCTTGCGCGAGTCGTGCAAGGCCTGCGCGACGAATTCCTTACCGACGCCGGTCTCGCCTTCCAGAATGATGCTCAGCTGCTTGTCCACGACACGGGCGGCCTTGGTCGCCAGCCGGTGCATCTGACTGTCGCCGCCATGAATACGTTCCAGCGGTGCGGGCAGGCCCGGAAGCGCTGCGGCCCTGTGCGGCCGCGACGGGGCCTTTACATCCGCGAAAAGGATTTTGCCGTCCCGTGTCTCAAGCGCCTGCTCGCCCGGCGTCGAGGCCCCCACCAAGCACGGAAGGTCATTGAAATCGAATTCGAACACATCTTCGAACGGGCGTCCGATGATGCTTTCCGGTGTGCGCCAGTCAACGCCCAGCGACTGGGCCATCATCCGGTGCGCGCCATGCGTCACCCCCGAGATCGTGCCATCATCCGC
>NZ_JBFHDW010000440.1:0-1266 GCF_041584535.1 Actibacterium sp.
GATCATGGTCGATGGCGGCGGCGTGCATGCTGGTGATGACGATGCAGACGTTACCCTGACCGCCACCCGCGATACGTTCGAGGCGCTTCTTGCGGGCGAACTGAACCCGGCCTCTGCCTTTATGTCGGGCAAGCTGAAGCTGGACGGCGATATGGGCATGGCGATGCGGTTGGGCGCGGCGCTGGGCTGACAGGTGTTGGATCGCGCGCCGTATTTCGCTGACATTGCCGACGGCCCCGAGGGCGGCGCGGCCTATTGGCTGACGACCCGCGACGGGCTGCGCATTCGCATCGGGGTCTGGACCAGCGACGCCGCTACCAAGGGCACGGTGCTGCTGTTTCCGGGCCGCACCGAATATATCGAGAAATACGGCCCCGCCGCCGTGGATCTGTTGGCGCGGGGCTATGCCGTTGTGGCGGTGGACTGGCGCGGTCAGGGGCTGGCGGATCGGCTGTTGGACGATCCGCAGCGCGGCCATGTCGATCATTTCCATGACTACCAGCACGATGTCGCCGCCATGGTTGCCGCCCTGGATCAGCTATCGCTGCCGGGGCCGCATTTCCTGATCGCGCATTCGATGGGCGGCTGCATCGGCCTGCGGTCGCTGATCGAAGGGCTGGACGTGCGCGCGGCGGTGTTTTCAGCGCCGATGTGGGACATTCGGATCTTTCCGCTGATCCGGCCCTTTGCCCGCGTTCTGGGCTGGCAATTCCGCTGTCTGGGTTTTGGCAGATCCTATGCGCCGGGCTCGACCGGGCGCCGGTCCTACGCCGCGACCCAGCCATTTAAGGGCAACGCCCTGTCCACCGACCACGAGATGTATGCCCATATGCAAAACCAGCTTAAGGCGCGGCCCGAGCTGGCCTTGGGCGGGCCGACGGTGACTTGGGTGCACGAGGCGCTGCGCGAATGTGTGGCGTTGTCGGCGCTGCCATCGCCGGATTGCCCGACCCTGACCTTTCTGGGCGGCGCCGAGAATATCGTCTGTTCGGTCGCCAGCCGCGACCGGATGAACCGCTGGCCGCGCGGGCAATTGATCGAACTGCCCGGCGCCAGACACGAGGTAATGATGGAAACCCCTCAGACCCGCGCCCGGTTCTTTGACGAAACCTGCGCCCTGTTCGACGCAAATCGCGACTAGTCGGGGCGCTGCACCTGCTGGCGCTGGCTGCCCAAGCCTTGCACCGACACTTCGACCACATCGCCCGGCACCAGAAACTGTGGCGGCTTCATCCCCAGCCCGACACCCGGCGGCGTGCCGGTGGC
>NZ_JBFHDW010000441.1:0-1242 GCF_041584535.1 Actibacterium sp.
GGGGCGAACCTGTTCCGGGCAGAGATGCAGGGGGCGGACCTGAGCCGGGCGGAGATGCAGGGGGCGGACCTGCGCGGGGCGGAGATGCAGGGGGCGAACCTGAGCCGGGCGGAGATGCAGGGGGCGGACCTGAACAGGGCGGAGTTCGACGATCGCACCTCTTTCAATGCTGCTACTTTCCAAGATGCGGCCGTGAAAGAGGTGGATTTTACCAAATCTACCATAGAACCCGATCAATTGGCACAGATGTTCGGCGATGCCAGCGTCACCTTGCCCGGCGGCAAAGGCCCCGACAGCAAGGGCTGGCCAAACCATTGGTCGAACGAAACCCTCGGCTGGCGCGGGGACGAATCCCGCTCCCCCTTCCACCAAGCTTGGCGCGCCTGGCAGGACAAGATCGGTTTTGATCGGCAAACAAATACGCTAAAGCATCCCTCCAAGTGAATCACCAGCCGGAACCAGCCCCATGCATGACATCAAAGCCATCCGCGAGAACCCTGCCGCCTTTGACGCGGCCCTTGCCCGTCGCGGGGATGCGCCGAAGTCGGCGGATATTCTGGCGCTGGACGAGGCGCGGCGCGGCTGCATCCTTGCCGCCGAGACCGCTCAGGCCGAACAGAACAAGGCCAGCAAATCCGTGGGCGCCGCCAAGGCCAGCGGCGACGAGGCCGAGTTCGAGCGTCTGCGCGCGCTGGTCGCCGAGAAAAAGGCCGAGGTCGCCCGCCTGAACGACGAGGCCAAGACCAAGGACGCGGCCCTGACCGATCTGCTGATGACCATCCCCAACCTGCCCGCCGACGACATCCCCGATGGCGCGGACGAATCCGACAACGTGGAAATCCGCCGCTGGGGCACGCCGCGTCAGTTCAGCTTTGCCCCGAAAGAGCATTACCAACTGGCCGCCGTGCAGGACGGCATGGATTTCGAGACCGCGGCCAAGCTGTCGGGCTCGCGCTTTGTGCTGCTGTCGGGCGCCGTGGCCCGCGTGCACCGGGCGCTGGCGCAGTTCATGCTGGACACCCACACCGAGGAAAACGGCCTGTCCGAGGCGATCACCCCGGTTCTGGTCCGCGAGGAAATGATGCTGGGCACCGGCCAGTTGCCGAAATTCGGCGAAGACAGCTATCAAACCAATGACGGCTGGTGGCTGATCCCCACCGCCGAGGTGACGCTGACCAATATCGTCAACAACGTCATGGTCGAAGAAACCTATCTGCCGCGCCGCTATGTCGCCCATACGCA
>NZ_JBFHDW010000442.1:0-1227 GCF_041584535.1 Actibacterium sp.
GCATCCAGCTGCTTCAATCGGATCGCAGCACTCAGACCCGCAGGCCCAGCACCAACAATCACAACATCATATTCCATCGACTCGCGTTCAATCGCTGACATGGCGGACTCCTTGGTGGGAAAGCCCGGCCCGCGCGGGGCCGGGGTCATTTTGGTATCAGGCGACAGCGCCCAGATCGGCCGGAGTCAGATCCAGAACCGAATTGGCACCTTGGGTCGCAACCGTCTGAATGGCGCTTGCCAGCGGGAAGACGTTGGCAAAGTAGAACCGAACGATGTTCAGTTTTGCCTTCAGATGCGCAGAGCCACGACCGTCCGCGATGCGTTTGGCGGCGTGCAGCGCAGCGTCGCCCATGGCCCATGCCCCCAGCGCGATGCCGAACAGTTCCAGCACGTTCACCGCAGCCGCCGAGGGCTCGTGACCGTTCTGCTGGATCAGCCAGTTGCTGGTTTCTTCGACCATGTTCGCGGCCTCATTAACCGATGCCGACAGACCGGCCCAATCGGCACCCGGCGCGGTCTGCGCGGCCAGAGCTTCGGCCGAAGCGCGCATATCGGCGACGATCTCAAGCGCGGCCTGACCGCGATCACGGATGATCTTGCGGCCGACAAGGTCCAGCGACTGAATGCCGGTGGTGCCTTCGTAGATCGTGGTGATCCGGGCATCGCGCAGGTGCTGCGCCGCGCCGGTTTCCTCGATATAGCCCATGCCGCCATGCACTTGCACGCCCAGCGAGGACGAATGCACCGACAGTTCGGTCGACCAGGCCTTGGCCACCGGGATCAGCAGATCGACCCGGCGCTGATGGCGGGCGCGTTCATCTGCATCTTCCGCGCGGCGGGCAAAATCCAGCGACCGGGCGGCGCGATAGGCCAGAACCCGCGCCGCTTCGGTGCGCGATTTCATCAGGCCCAGCATCCGGCGGATGTCAGGGTGGCCCATGATGGTGTCGATACCGGATTCCGGCGGCGTCGGCCCCTGTTTGCGCTCCATCGCATAGGCCACCGCGTGTTGAAGCGATGCTTCACCGATGCCGATGCCCTGCAGGCCGACCCCCAGACGGGCGTTGTTCATCATGGCAAACATGTATTGCAGGCCCTTGTTGGCCTCGCCCACCAGATAACCGATCGCACCGCCAGTGTCGCCAAAGGCCAGCGTGCAGGTCGGGCTGCCGTGGATGCCCAGCTTGTGCTCGATCGACACGCAACGAACATCGTTGCGATCGCC
>NZ_JBFHDW010000443.1:0-1211 GCF_041584535.1 Actibacterium sp.
CGCCGGTGAGCGGCCAGCGCTTTTCCTCGTGCACCGAGACCATCAGCACCTGCGGATCATCGGCAAAGGCGGCCTCGACCCCGTCGGGGTGATGGGCGTCGATATCGACATAGGCCACCCGCCCGGCGCCATTGCGTTGCAGCGACAGGATCGCCAGAACCGGGTCGTTGAGATAGCAAAACCCGTTGGCCCGGTCGCGCATCCCGTGATGGGTGCCGCCCGCCGGGTGATAGATCACCCCGCCCCGCGCCAGCAACTCGCCCGCCAAAAGCGACCCGCCGGCGCCGGTGGCCGGGCGGCTATACATCTGCGGGAAAACCGGGTTGGAAGGGGTGCCCAGCCCGTGCCGGTCGCGGATGTCGTCGCTGACCTGTTGCTGTTCTTCGGCCCGGACCAGCGCCGCCAGATACTCGGGGTCATGCCACAGCGCCAATGCCTGAGGCTTGGCACGGGGGCTTTGCACGAATTGTCCCGGCGCCAGCCAGCCCAGCGCCCGCGCCAGATCCATCACCGTTGACACGCGCGGCACCCGCAGCGGGTGCCAGTGGCCATAGCTGGAGTTCCGGTATATCTCGGATCCGATGAAAAGCGGCTGCTGTGCCTGTTGGTCCTGCATTCGCCCGCGCCTTGGTGACATGGGCCAAGATTAGCCCGCGCCCAAGAATTGTCCATGTGTGTGCGGCATTGATTGACCATGCGAAATGACTATTTTCATAAAGTGCCCTCAAGGATGGAGACCGCATGATCCGCTACGCCCTCAATTGCGACAAAGGACACAGCTTTGAAAGCTGGTTCCAGTCGGCTGATGCTTTCGACAAGCTTCAGGCGGCGGGGATGGTGTCTTGCGCGGTCTGTGGCGGAACCGGCGTGACCAAAGGGCTGATGGCGCCGCGTCTGTCGCATGGTGACAATGACCTGACCCCGGCCCGCCCGCTCAGCACCCCGGCCAGCCCGGCGGAACAGGCATTGGCCGAGTTGAAGCGCAAGATCGAGGCGAATTCGGATTACGTCGGCAAGGATTTCGCCCGCGAGGCCCGGCGAATCCACAGCGGCGAATCCCCTGATCGCTCGATCTATGGCGAGGCCAAACCGGACGAGGCCCGCGCCCTGATCGAAGAGGGCGTTCCGATCGCCCCCCTGCCCTTTGCCCCCGGCCGCAAAAGCAACTGACACCACCCCCCGTGCACCCGCGCGCAGCCGCCGCAATTCCC
>NZ_JBFHDW010000444.1:0-1197 GCF_041584535.1 Actibacterium sp.
GTCGGGCGGGCAGAAACAGATGCTGTCGATTGCCCGCGCCATGGCTGAGGAACGCCAGCTTTACCTGATTGACGAGCCGACCAAGGGTCTGGCCCCGGCGATTGTCTCGACCATGGCGGGCGCGTTGCGTGATCTGAAAAATCAGGGCGCGTCGATCCTGCTGGTCGAACAGAATTTCTCGGTTGCCAAGGCGCTGGGTGACCGCGCTGCAGTGATGGACGATGGCCGGATCATCTGGACCGGCGCTATGGCAGAACTGGCCTCGGACCCGCAGTTGCAGGAACGGCTGATGGGCCTGAGCATGGAGGCCCATTGAACATGAGTGCTGCACCCGATCATACCCCGACCTTTGCCCGGCTGTCGCTGACCGACCGCATCGCGCAATCGGCGCCATTGTTACTGGTGCCTGTGCTGGTGGTGGTGGGGTTCCTGTCTATCGGATCAAGCTCAAGCTGGCTGACACTGACGGTGTCCGGTCTGGCGATGGGCATGATGATCTTTATCATGGCCTCAGGCCTGACGCTGGTTTTCGGCCTGATGGATGTCATCAACTTCGGCCACGGCGCGTTCATCTCGGTCGGCGCCTTCATCGGCATCACGGTGCTGATCGCGCTGGGCAGCTGGACCGGCGTGCCATCGCTGTCGCTGAACATCGCGGCGATCGTGCTGGCGGTGATCGCGGCGATGTGCGTGACCGGCCTGCTGGGCTGGGGGTTTGAACGGGTGATCGTGCGCCCGGTCTATGGCGCGCATCTGAAACAGATCCTTGTCACCGTCGGCGGGCTGATCGTGATCGAGCAACTGATCCATGTGATCTGGGGCCCGGACCCGATTTTCATCACCCGCCCCGAGACCCTGAAGGGCGCGGTGACCTTTGCCGGTGCCGCGATCGAGAAATACCGGATTTTGGCGGTGGTGTTCGGCGTTGCGCTGTTCATCGCCATGCGGCTGGTGCTGAAGCGCACCAAGATCGGCCTGATCGTCCGCGCCGGTGTGCAGAATGGCGAGATGGTCGAGGCGCTGGGCTATCGCCTGCGGCTGGTGTTTCTCGGCGTGTTCATCGAGCTCCTGTACGAGACGGCGCCCATCGCGATCACGGCGCGACGTTGAGGCGGCCATCCTGGCCGGCATCCGCGGTGCGCCGGGCTTCCGGCCCGGCAATACCGGAATCACGGGCAGGATGCCCGTCCCACGTCA
>NZ_JBFHDW010000445.1:0-1194 GCF_041584535.1 Actibacterium sp.
GACCTTGGCCAATTCCGCCGCGCTCAGCCCCTTGCCGTGGCTAAAATCGAACCGCAGCCGATCCGCCGCATTCAGCGAGCCGCGCTGCGCGACGTGATCGCCCAGCGTCTGACGCAGCGCCTCGTGCAGCAGGTGCGTGGCTGAATGGTTGGCGCGAATGGCGCTGCGGCGGGCATGATCCACCCGCAGTTCCAGCGGGTCGCCAACCGACAGCGGTTTTTCTGCCATTGTCACCCGATGCGCGAACACGCCGCCCGGCATTTTCTGGGTATCGGCCACCACGCCCGAGGCCCCGGCCTTCAACACCGTGCCGCTATCGCCGACCTGACCACCGGATTCGGCATAGAACGGCGTCTGGTTGACGACCATCCAGCCCTCTTGCCCGGCATCCAGCGCGGTCACGCCAACGCCATCCTTGACCAGCGCCAGAACCTGCCCTTCGGCGGTTTCGGTCTCGTAACCCAGGAAATCGGTCGCGCCATGCTTTTCAGCGATGTCGAACCAGATTGCCGCGTCCTTGCTTTCGCCCGACCCGGCCCAGCTGGCACGCGCCTTGGCTTTCTGCTCGGCCATGGCGGCGTCAAAGCCTTCGGTATCGACCGCGCGGCCCTTTTCGCGCAGCGCATCCTGCGTCAGGTCCAGCGGGAAACCATAGGTGTCATACAGTTTGAACGCCGCATCGCCCGGCAGCGCCGCATCCTCGGGCAGCTTGGACAATTCGTCGTCCAACAGCCGCAGACCACGGTCAAGCGTTTGAATAAACCGGGTTTCTTCCAGTCTCAGCGTCTCTTCGATCATCGCCTGCGCGCGGCCCAACTCGGGGTAAGCGGCGCCCATCTGGCGCACCAGCGCCGGAACCAGACGGTGCATGACCGGGTCTTTGGCACCCAGCAAATGCGCGTGACGCATGGCGCGGCGCATGATCCGGCGCAGCACATACCCCCGGCCTTCGTTGCTGGGCATCACACCATCGGCAATCAGGAACGAGGTCGAGCGCAAGTGGTCCGCGATCACCCGGTGATGCACGTTGCCCGGACCGTCGGGGTCCTGGCTGGTGACATGGGCACTGGCCTCCATCAGGCTGCGCATCAGGTCGGTGTCATAGTTGTCGTGCTTGCCCTGCAACAGCGCGCCGATCCGTTCCAGCCCCATGCCGGTGTCGATCGACTGCATGTCCAGATCGCGCATCGAGCC
>NZ_JBFHDW010000446.1:0-1193 GCF_041584535.1 Actibacterium sp.
CCGATAATGCGCCTGACCAAAGCGCAGCCCGGCCCGTCGATGTGCCCGACGCCCCTTCCTTGCCAGGCACCGACCTGATCGAGCCGCGCCCGGCGCCTCCGTTGACGTTCGACCGCGATCCGGCGGCTCTACCACTCTCTGATCCGGCGGCTATGGCCGAGGCCCCGGCCTTGGTCGACCCCACACCCAGCCCCCCGCCGCGCGCCAATCCCGCGCCGTCGCCCCTTTTGCTTTCGCCCGCCCTTGCCCCGGACCCCGCTGTCATGCGCGACATGGCGGTCAGTTTGACGCAGGCCCCTGACGGTCAGATTGACGTGACCCTGCGGCCCGAAGAACTGGGCCGGTTGCGTCTGTCACTGACCCCGACCGAGGCCGGGATCAGCGTGGTCGTGCACACCGAGCGGCCGGAAACGCAGGATCTGTTGCGGCGCCATATCGACCAGTTGGGGCAGGAATTCCGCCAGATGGGGTATCGCGATGTCAGCTTTGATTTCTCGCAATCCAGCCAACAGCGCCCGGCGCAGCCCGGCCCAACGCCGCCAACCAAGGCTGAAACGCCACCCACAGATCCGCTTTGGGCGCCGCCCCGGACGCCCCGAACCAACAGCCGCCGCGATGGCTTGGATATCCGGCTTTAACCAAACGCAGGAAAGGACATCACGATGCAGGTGAACACGATTCCGGCCGCCACACCCACACCCGCCGCAGCCCCGACACAGGGCGTCATCAGCACCGATTTCGATACGTTTCTGACCATGTTGACCACGCAGATGAAAAATCAGGATCCGCTGAACCCGATGGATTCGGGCGATCTGGCGATGCAATTGGCGACATTTTCGGGGGTCGAACAGCAGGTGCTGACGAATGATCTGTTATCCAGCCTTGGTGCACAGATGGGCACAACGGCGATGGCCGATCTGGCGGGCTGGGTCGGGATGGAGGCACGGGTGCTGGCACCCGCGCAATATGAAGGCCAGCCGGTCACGGTTTTGCCAAAGCCGGACACATTGGCCGACAAGGCGGAACTGGTGGTATTCGACAAGACCGGCGCCGAGGTTCAGCGCATCACCATCGCGGTCTCGGACGACCCCTATCAATGGAGCGGTTACGGCCCCACCGGCGTGCCGTTGCCCGACGGCCAATATAGTTTTGCTGTGGACAGCTATGCCGAGGGCAGCTTTCTGAACCGCCAA
>NZ_JBFHDW010000447.1:0-1192 GCF_041584535.1 Actibacterium sp.
CCGCAATCTGGTGAACATCTATGCCGCTCTGGCGGATCAGACCGTGGCCGATGTGATGGCCGAGGTCGCCGGGATGCAATTCGGCCAGTTCAAGCCGATGCTGGCCGATCTGGCGGTGGCCAAGCTTGAGCCGATCTCGACCGAGATGGCCCGGCTGATGCAGGACCCTTCGGAGATTGACCGCATTCTGGGGCGCGGGGCCGAGCGGGCGCAGGAAATCGCCGCGCCGATTCTTGCCAAGACCTATGACATCGTCGGCATGGTGCGCTCGCGCTGAAACACGTGAATGGCGCGTCAGGCGGCGCTGATGCGGATGACGCTGCCCTGTTGGGCAGCGTCACGCCTTCGGCGAGAGTATTTCGACCAGGAAAAGGCGGCGGAATCGCCCGCTTGCAACATGGTCGTCATGCCGCCAAGATCGGCATGTAACAAAAGGATTTCAGGGATGCGTAAGTTTCTGGTCGTGCTGGATGACAGCCGTGAATGCCTGAACGCGATGCGTTTCGCGACCATGCGGGCCGAGCATACCGGCGGCGGCGTTCAGGTGCTGTCGGTGATCCCGCCCGAGGAATTCAACCACTGGATCGGCGTCGGCGACATCATGCGCGAAGAAGCACGCGAACGGATCATCGCCCATTACGAGGTCTTCGCCCGCTGGATGCGCGACAAGCACTCCATCGATCCCGAACTGGTGATCCGCGAGGGCGAGCCGGTGACCGAAATCCTGTCGCAGATCCGCGAAGACCCGGAGATCGGTGTGCTGGTTCTGGGTGCTGGCACCGGGAAAAAGGGGCCGGGGCCGCTGGTGACGCAAATGACCAAAAGCGCAGGTAACCTGCCGGTTCCGATGACAATTGTGCCCGGCGAGCTGTCAAAAGAGCAGCTTGAGCAGATCACCTGATTTAGAATCGTTCCAATTCTTGACTTTTCCGCTCGGAATACGCATATCCGGGTCAGGAAATGGAGACGCTCCGATGTTTATTCAAACCGAATCCACACCGAACCCCGCCACTTTGAAATTCCTGCCCGGTCAGGAAGTGCTGGAGGCCGGGACCGCTGATTTTGTCAGCCCCGAGGCTGCCGCGCAATCGCCGCTGGCGGCGCGTATCTTTGGCGTGGAGGGTGTGACAGCGGTGTTCTTTGGCACCGATTTCGTCACCGTGACCAAGCATGACGACAGCGCATGGGAACA
>NZ_JBFHDW010000448.1:0-1164 GCF_041584535.1 Actibacterium sp.
GCGGCTGGCCGACATGGCCGCCTATGCGCATTCGCTGGGGCTTGAGGTCCATGCCGGGCATGGCCTGACCTATGACACCGTGCAACCCGTCGCGGCCCTGCCCGAGGTGATGGAGTTGAACATCGGCCACTTCCTGATCGGCGAGGCGATCTTTCGCGGTCTTGGTCCGGCCATCACCGAAATGCGCCGCCAGATGGATCTGGCGCGGGACGGGGCGGCAGGATGATCTTGGGGATCGGCACCGATCTGGCCAATATCGACCGGATTCAGGGCACGCTGGACCGGTTCGGCGACCGTTTTCGCAACCGGGTCTTTACCGAAACCGAACAGCGCAAGGCCGACTCGCGCGCTGATACCGCTGGCACCTATGCCAAACGCTGGGCCGCGAAAGAGGCCTGTTCCAAGGCGCTGGGCACCGGGTTGCGCATGGGGATCAGCTGGCGCGACATGGCGGTCAGCAATCTGCACACCGGTCAGCCGGTCATGCAGGTCACCGGCTGGGCGGCTGAACGCTTGCAGGAAATGACCCCACCGGGGCACGAGGCGATCATTCACGTCACTTTGACTGACGATCACCCGTGGGCGCAGGCATTTGTGGTGATCGAAGCCCGGCCCTTGGCTTGACTCCGACACCTGTGCCGCTCATGAAGCGAGGGCAGATTTCAGGCAGGACGGGCTTATGGCGAGCAAAAGCAAACAAGACGGCGGCATCGGTGAAACCATCAAGACGGTGGTGTGGGCGCTGTTGATTGCAGGCGTGTTCCGCACGCTGTTCTTTCAGCCGTTCTGGATCCCGTCGGGGTCGATGAAAGATACGCTGCTGGTCGGCGATTTCCTGTTCGTCAACAAGATGGCTTATGGCTATTCGCGCTATTCCTGCCCGTTCGGCCTGTGCCCGTTCGAGGGCCGCATTCTGGCCCGCGACCCCGAGCGCGGCGATGTCGTTGTGTTCCGGCATCCGGGCAATGGCTCGGATTTTATCAAGCGCCTGATCGGCCTGCCGGGCGACACGGTTCAGGTCAAGAACGGCGCGCTGTTCATCAATGGCGATCCGGTCAAGCGGGAGCCCGCAGGCACCTTTACCGAGACCTATCAAAAGCAAGGCCCGGTCGGCTATTACCCGCAATGTTCGAACGCCCCGGTGGGCGAGGGCGGCGAATGCGA
>NZ_JBFHDW010000449.1:0-1153 GCF_041584535.1 Actibacterium sp.
GCCGGGCAGGGTGCGGCCGGGTTCCAGACGATAGCCGAAATAGGTGCGGTCGTGATCGCCCTTTTCGTTGCTCAGCATCGCCTGCGCGGCAGTGCCCAGCGTGCCGTCGGAAATCTCGCCAGCCAGACTCCAGTTCTCGGATAGTTTGACGGTCACGCCCGCACCGATGCGGTCATTCGAGCCAAGCCCCCCGGCGCGCTGCAAGGTGGTCTGGCCGAACAGGCTATAGCTGACAGTGTCGGTCGGGCTGACGGTCAGGCGCGCGGCCAGATCGGTGCGGCTGCCGGTCTGGTCCGGCGGGCCGGCGGGGTTGCTTTTGTCGACATGTTCGACGGCAAAGGCCAGCTTGGTTTCCGGCGTCAGGGCATAGCTCAGCTCGACACCGCCCTCGCGGTTCTGCTTGCCGGTGGCTGAATCGTAACTGTCGTAATAGGCGCCCCAGCTAAGCCGGTCATTGGGCGTCAGCGACAGGGCGATGCCCCACAGGGTCTCGTCATCGGTGGTCTCGTGATCCAGCGTCGAGAACCCGGCGGTGCGGCGCTCGAAATAGCCCGAGACCGTGCCCGGCGTGGTCGCGCCGGTATCGGCCAGATCAATCTGGATCCGGGCCTCATAGGCCTCGCCGGTTCCGGCGGTGGTGCCGGCGCTGGCGGTGTTGGTGATCGTCAGGCCACCATCGGGCGAGAAGCTGGAGCCAAAACCGGGCCCGCGCGAGGCGGCATATTCCAGTTCGGCAAAGCTGTTTTCACCAAATTGGAAATGCAGATCGACGCCGCTGGCGGTCTGGTCGGCGATGTCGGTGGTTTCGACGATGCCGGTAACGCCAAGCCGCAGTGCGTCAGTGGCCCAGACTTCGGCCCGGCCACCATAGCTGAGACCGTTCAGGTCCAGCGCGCCGGGGCTGTATTCGTAATTCACCACCAGATGCACGTCATATTCGCCCGACGGATCGGTGATCACCGTGCCGCCACCCAGCGACCCGCTAAGCGGTTGCGCCAGGGTCACTACGCCTTGCAGCGGGTTGATCTCGTAATCGCGGCCCGGCAGCAAAGCGGTGGTTTCGATCACCCGGCCAGTGTCGCGGTCGCGGATTTCGACCGAAACGGTCTCGGACCCCAGCGAGATATCCTGATGCTGCAGGAAATAGACCGAA
>NZ_JBFHDW010000450.1:0-1149 GCF_041584535.1 Actibacterium sp.
ATACCGGCATTGTTCACCAGAATATCGGCGCCGCCCCATGTCTGGGCGACCTTTGCGGCGGCGGCGTTTACGCTGGCCTCGCTGCTGACATCGCACCCCAGCCCAAGCGCGCGGTCACCGCTGGGATCAATCGCCTTGGCAGCCATGCGGGCGTCGGCCTGGGCATAGTCCAGCGACACGACGCGGGCGCCCGCGTCATTAAAGGCCTGCAGGCAGGCGCGGCCAATGCCGCCCGACCCGCCCGTGACCACGACGGTTTTGCCGTTTAGACCCAGCCAGGTCATATCCGCACCGGTCATTCGTTGATCCCCGCCAGATGACGACCCGTGATATAGCCGAATGTCATGGCCGGGCCCAAGGTGATGCCAGCGCCGGGATAGTTGCCGCCCATGATCGAGGCGCGGTCATTGCCCACGGCATAAAGACCCTCGATCGGGTGGTCCTGCACGTCCAGAACCTGCCCTTCCACCGTGGTCTGCAACCCGTCGAACGTGCCCAGATCACCCATGATGACCTTGACCGCATAGAAGGGGCCGTGCTCGACCGGGCCGACGCAGGGATTCGGCTGATGCTCGGGGTCGGCCAGATAGCGGTTGAACGCGGTCGAGCCCTTGTGAAAGGCCGGGTCCTCGCCCTTGCGGGCGCTGATGTTGTAGTCGGCAATCGAGGCTTCCAGCCCGGCCGGGTCGATCCCGCATTTCTGCGCCAGTTCAGCCAGCGTCTTGCCGCTCTGCAAATAGCCGTTCGACAGGTATTTCGCCAACGGCACCGGCGCCGGTTTGGCAAAGCCAAGCCCGTATTTCTTGATCGTCGGCTTGTCAGCGATCAGCCAGCAGGCGGTTTCCTGTTCGCCCTCACAGGCCGCGATCAGCGCCGCACCGACATCGTGATAGCTTTCGCTTTCATTGGTGAACCGCTTGCCATTCTTCAGCACGGCGATGATGCCCGGCTTGTAGCGGTCCAGCAGGTGCGGGAAGGCCTTGAACTTGCCGCCGCCAACCGGAACCTTCGAGACCGGCATCCATGCCGAGGTGCTGGGGAAATGCATGTCGAACTTGCCGCCGACAGCCGTGCCCAGATCAATGCCGTCGCCGGTATTGCCTTCGGGCACGGGCGAGAAATGTTCGCCGCCGCGCCGCAGATGCGGAT
>NZ_JBFHDW010000451.1:0-1111 GCF_041584535.1 Actibacterium sp.
CGACCAGTTCGGCATCGGCGTCGCTGAAATAGCCGCGATAATCGCCCTCGCGGGCCGAGCGGTTCACATGCGGCAAGGTCAGGCGAAAGCCCAGATGCGCTTCGACCGGCGCCAGATCCCCGCGCAAATTTTCCTGCCGTAAATACAGATCGCAACAGGCGCTGCCGTTCGGCGCGCGGACGTAATCCTCGGCCCGGTCGCGCGACAGGGTGGCTTGGGTGTGCGGATGGTTCAGGAAAGCGGTGAAATCGCCGGATTTGGCCAGAACCACCGCCGGATGGTCGAATTTCTGAACCCGCAGCCAGTGGTAATAGCTGACCGCCCGATCCCACGGGTTGCGCACGATGGTGAAGACGAAAAAGCTGTGCATCTCGTCTTCTGAAATCAGCCCCGCCACATCCGCCAGCCGCGAATGTTTCCACAGCCGACCCGCGGTCTGGGTCTGTTTCAGGCGGTGGCGGCGCTTTTGCGCCTTGGGGGTGTCGCCGATCAGAATGTCTTCTGCCGCCGCCCGCGCCTCAAGCGCCAAAGCCAGCGACGTTCCCCCGGTCTTGGGGATGTGGACAAAAACGAAGCGGCGTTTGCGCGAGATGATCATGCCATCAGCCTAGCGCCGCACAGGGCCGCCGGAAACAGCCGAATTGAGCCTTTTCAAATCGGCCCCGCACCGCCAATATCACCGGACACCAGACATTAGGGGAGGACTGTCATGGGATGGCTAGCCGACGAAACCGGTCTTGATAAATGCGCCGCGAACCACGTTCCGCTGACGCCGCTGTCGCATTTGCGCCGGGCAGCGGATATTTTCCCGCACCGGCAGGCGCTTGTCGACCGCTCGCGCAGTTTCACCTATGCCCAGATGATCGAGCGTGTGACCCGTCTGGCCTCGGCGCTGGCCGGAATGGGGATCAAACCCGGCGACGTGGTGGCGACGCTTTTGCCCAACATCGCCGCTCAGGTCGAGGCCACCTGGGGCGTGCCCGCCTGCGGCGCGGTCCTGAACACCATCAACACCCGGCTTGAGGTCGAGACCGTCAGCTATACCTTTGCCCATGCCGGGGCCAAGGTGGTGCTGGTCGATGCGGCGCTGTTGCCGCTGGCCGAAGCCGCC
>NZ_JBFHDW010000452.1:0-1079 GCF_041584535.1 Actibacterium sp.
CGGCACCGGCCTGAACACCAAAAAGGGCTGGGCTGAAATGGTCGCCCGCAACATGGCCGACATCACCGGCCTGCCCTTCGTCACCGCCCCCAACAAATTCGAGGCCCTCGCTGCCCACGACGCAATGGTGATGTTCTCGGGCGCGCTGAAAACCGTCGCGGCGTCGCTGTTCAAGATCGCCAACGACATGCGCCTGCTGGGCTCGGGCCCGCGCTCGGGTCTGGGCGAACTGATCCTGCCGGAAAACGAACCCGGCTCGTCGATCATGCCTGGCAAGGTCAACCCGACTCAGGCCGAGGCCCTGACCATGGTCTGCGCTCATGTCATGGGCAATGACGCCGCCGTCGGCTTTGCCGGCAGCCAGGGTCACTTTGAACTGAACGTCTATAACCCGATGATGTCCTACAACGTGCTGCAATCAATGCAGTTGTTGGGCGACTCGGCCAGCGCGTTCACCGACAACATGGTGGTTGGCACCAAGGCCAACGTCGCCCGCATCGACAAGCTGATGAAGGAATCGCTGATGCTGGTCACCGCTCTGGCGCCGACCATCGGCTATGACAACGCCACCAAGGTCGCCAAGACCGCGCACAAAAACGGCACCACCCTGAAGGAAGAGGCCATCGCCCTTGGGCTGGTCGACGAAGAAACCTTTGACCGCGTGGTGCGGCCCGAAGACATGATCGGTCCCAAAGACTAAGCGGACTTTAATCCACATCGAGAGGGCGGCGTCATTTGTGCCGCCCTTTTCTTTTGCACCGCGCTGGCGCATGATCCGGCCATGGGAAACGTCGTCAACCTGAACCAGGTCCGCAAGAAAACCGCCCGCGCCGAAAAGCGCGGCAAAGCCGATGCCAATGCGGTGAAATTCGGCCGGACCAAGGCGCAGAAAGATCTTGAGCGCAGCCAGAACGCCAAGCAGACCACGCAACTGGACGCCCACAAGCGCGACCCGGAATGAGCAGCCGACCGATCAAACGCTCGCTGACGCTGCGCGGGCATCGCACCAGTGTCTCGCTTGAGGATGATTTCTGGCGTGCCTTTCGCAAGATCGCGGACGAAAAAGGCAAGGCAATCAA
>NZ_JBFHDW010000453.1:0-1078 GCF_041584535.1 Actibacterium sp.
GTCGACGATGGCGCGGACCGTCGCCTCGCGGCCCAGCGTGCCGGAGTTGAGCATCAGGTCGTAGGCCGTCGGATCGTCGATGGCACGCCCGTAGACCTGGCGGATGAAGGCGGCCTGCTGGGCGTCGTGCGCCCGCAACTGGCCGAGGTCCCGCGCCGCGTGCGCGATGGGCTGGCCAACCACGATTATGTCGCAGGCCTGCTGAACCAGACGCCATGGCTGAACGTGCCGCCGCCGCTGGCCCCCGAAACCCGCGCCCCGGATTCGATCCAGTTCAATCTGGTTGGCTTTGACAGCGATGACGAGGCCCGCGCCTTTCAGGACGCCGCCAAGACCCGCGGCATCAGTGTGCAGGTCTTTGGCCTGTCCGATGACAATGCCCGCGCCTTTTGGAACTGGCAATTCATCCCCGGCGACATGCCCGACCTGCCGCAAACCCGCGCCATGCTGATGCGCGCCTGCGATGTGCGCCTGCCCGCCCGCCTGACCCGCGACGAGCTGAACTTCATCGCAACCGCGCTGATTGACGCCGCCTATGACGTCAAGGGCGAGGCGCGGGCCTATGGCACTTAAGTCTCTTTTCCTGGTGACAAATACTCTCGCCGAAGGCGCGATTTTTCTTTGAAAAATCGCAAACTTTTAGGCCTCCGGCGGGGATATTTCCGCGAAGAAGAAACCTAGAGCACCTCAAGCCCGCCGGTCAGCCATGGCATGCGGGCAAGGGCCGGGGTGACGATCAATTCCTCGATCAGCGGCCGCAGCCGCGTTGCGACGCGGAACGGCATGTCTTGCAGAACATCGCGGCGCGCGGTCAGGGTGATGGTCCGGCTGAGCGGCGAGAACGGCAGCGGCAGCACATCGACCTGATCGTGGAACCGTTGCGCGCGCAGGTAGCCCAGCGGCGTCAGGATCGTCCAGCCAGCCCCGGCGGCGACCATGGCAAGGATGGCGTGATAGCTGTCCAATTCGAACCGTTGGGCGAGGGTCAGGTTCTGCCGAGCCAGATGCGCGGCGATCTGGCGGCCCATGTGGTGGCGCTGGGTGTATTGGATCAGCGGCAGGGCGGTCAGTTGCGCAA
>NZ_JBFHDW010000454.1:0-1053 GCF_041584535.1 Actibacterium sp.
GGCCGCCGGGGTCAGGTCGATGACCTGTTTGCCGTCGCGCTGAAGGATCTCGTTGTGATGCTTGTGCGCCCCGGCCGAGGTGGCGTCGAATACGATGCGAATATCCTTGTATTCCGGCAGCTTGAGCAGACCGTCAATCCCCTCGTGGGTGGTGGCAATGCCCAGACGCCTGGCGCGGGCCAGACCGTCGCTCTTCGCGTCGATCCCGACCATCGCCCCCATCTCCAGAACCTTGGACAACCGCATGACCTTGATCATCAGATCAGTCCCGATATTGCCCGAACCAATGATCGCACATTTGATTTTCGACATCTCTTATTCCTTCGCAAAGACGGCACGCACAGAACCAAGCCCGTTGATCCGTGCATCAAAAACATCGCCCGGCCGGGCTGCGACCATCGGGCCCAGCGCCCCGGACAGAACCACATCGCCCGGACCCAATGGACGGCCAGCGGCGGCCATAGTGCGGGCCAGCCACAGCGCGGCATTCAGCGGGCTGCCCATACAGGCGGCACCGGCACCGACCGAAACCGGTTCATTGTTGCGATACATGACCATGCCGCACATGCGCTGGTCGAAATCGCCGACACGCTTGGGCGATTGGCCCAGCACGTAAAGGCCGGACGAGGCATTGTCGGCCACGGTATCGGTGATGCGGATATCCCAGTTGGCAACGCGGCTGCCGACGATTTCAATCGCGGGCAGGACATAGCCGATCGAGGCCAGCAGATCGACCATAGTGATATGGCCCCCGGTCAGCGGCGCGGCGATGACATAGGCGATCTCGGCTTCGACCTTGGGCTGCTGGATGCGGGTCAACGAGACCTCTTCGCCGTCCATCACCTCCATATCGGCAAACAGCATGCCATAGTCGGGCTGATCGACGCCCAGCTGGGTCTGCACCGCCTTCGAGGTCAGGCCGATCTTGCGGCCCGACAAGACACGTTCTTCGTTGCCCAGCCAGCGTTTGGTGTTGATTTCCTGCACCTGATAGGCGGCGGCGACGTCGCCCTCGTCCAGCAGATCGCGGATCGGCGCGCCCGGAGTGCCGGA
>NZ_JBFHDW010000455.1:0-1032 GCF_041584535.1 Actibacterium sp.
GCCCATCGGTAAAGAATTCATCATTACCGTGGCTCCAGCCCAGACGTGCCAAATAATTGCGCATCGCGGCGGCGGGATAGCCCATGGCCTGATATTCGCCGACTCCCAGCGCGCCGTGGCGCTTGGACAGCTTCTTACCATCAGGCCCGTGGATCAGCGGAATATGGGCAAAGACCGGTAGATCCCAACCCATCGCATGATAGATCTGCATCTGCCGCGCGGCGTTGGCCAGATGGTCATCCCCCCGGATCACATGGGTCACGCCCATATCGAAATCATCGACGACAACGGCCAGCATATAGGTCGGTGTGCCATCCGAACGTAACAGCACCATGTCGTCCAGTTGGTCGTTCTTCCAGGTGACATCGCCCTGCACCCGGTCGGGGATCACCGTGGCGCCGTCGCGCGGCGCCTTCAGCCGCACCACATAGGGCGCGTCGGGATGGGTGGCGGGATCGGCATCGCGCCACGGGCTTTGATAAAGGGTGGATTTGCCCTCGGCCCGGGCGGCCTCGCGGAAGGCGGTGATTTCATCCTGGCTGGCGTAGCATTTATAGGCATGGCCCGCCGCCAGCATCTGATGCGCGATTTCGGCATGGCGGTCGGCGCGGGCGGCCTGGCTGATCGGCTCGCCGTCCCAGTCCAGACCCAGCCAGCGCAGGCCGGTCAGAATGGCCTCGGTCGCTTCGGGGGTCGAGCGCGCGCGGTCGGTGTCCTCGATCCGCAACAGGAACTTGCCGCCGCGCCCGCGGGCATACAGCCAGTTGAACAGCGCCGTGCGCGCGCCGCCGATATGCAGATAACCGGTGGGCGAGGGGGCAAAGCGGGTGACGACCGGAGCCTCGGACATGGGGCGTTAACCTTCTGGAAACCAATTGGTGAATAGCGTTGGCGCCTGAGTAATCAATCAGGCAGGAGAGAACAAGCATGCGCCGCGCGCGAGAGGCGATACAGGCGCAGCGTGGCCATCTTTTTCCATGGGTTCCGGTCTGTCTGGGCCTTGGGATCGGGCTGTATTTCGCGCTGCCGGCC
>NZ_JBFHDW010000456.1:0-1032 GCF_041584535.1 Actibacterium sp.
CGGCAGCGCTGGTATTCAGCGCCAGCCACGTCGGTCGTCCGGCCAGCAGCCGCGAGAAATCCTCGCGCTCGACATCGTTGCAGGCGGGCGGGCGGTGGCCTTCGCACAGCGGGCCGACGACCTGAACCCGGTCGGGCGGAACCCCCAGCTTTAGCGCGATTGCGGCCTGATCCTCGGTCGTGGCGAAAATCTGATCGAACCGGCGCAGCGCCGCCTTGGCGGGCTTGTCCGCGCCGGTGCCGTTGGCGGCGATCAGATACAGCGGAATGGTTCGCTGGTTCAGTTCGGCAATGGCCGGCGAATAGGTTGAAAACATCAGCGCCATATCAGGGCGCCAGTGATCCAGAAACGTCCGGATCGATCCGGCGCTTTCTCCCGGTGCCATGGTGCGCAGAACCGGCAGGTTGGGCAGGTCGGCGCCTTCGGCACCCAGGCCGCTGATCAGGAAATTCAGCGTGCCGTATTCTTCGTCCAGCGCGGTCAGCAGGGCGCGCAGCGGACCGATCGGCGTTATCGACGACAGGTGCACCCACAAAAGCGGGCCGCCCGGCCGGTCGATGGCCGGGGGCAGAAGGGCGGGTCGCGTGCCGGCGGTTGGGATGTCCGCCGCCCCCGGTAACAACCCGCGCAGGCGCGCCAGTAGGCCTGTCACGCCGGAATGTGTCAGCTTTGCAGTTCCTGAGTCGGGCCGGTTTCGGCCTCTTCATCGCGCAGGCGATGCAGGTGAGCGATGAAATAACGGGTGTGGGCATCGTCAACGGTGCGTTGCGCCACGGCCTTCCATGCGGCAAAGGCGCTGGCATAGTCGGGGAAAATCCCGACCACATCGATGTTGTCGACATCCTTGAAGACGGTTTTCGTGGGGTCCACCAATTCGCCACCAAAGACGAGGTGCAGGCGCTGCGACATGTTTTTCTCCGCTTGGGTTGCAGGTTGCCGGCAGGTTAGACCATGCTGCACGGCGGCGGAAGGGGCGCTGGCCGTCAAGGCGGCCAGAAATCAGCTGAGGCGCGCAAACAGTTGACGATGCAG
>NZ_JBFHDW010000457.1:0-1030 GCF_041584535.1 Actibacterium sp.
ACACCTGCTCAGGCCAGCCAGTTCACCGCTGATCTTTGCCGTCTTGCGCCGGTGATTCCGGTGCTGGTGATCCATGATCCGGCCCACGCTAGGCCCTTGGCGACGGCGCTGATCGCGGGCGGTTTGCCGGTGCTGGAAGTGACCCTGCGCACCCCGGCGGCGCTGGAGGTGATCGCGGAAATGGCCGATGTCGCGGGCGGTATCGTTGGCGCGGGCACCCTGCTGACGCCCGAGGATGTTCTTGCCGCCACCCGCGCCGGGGCGCGCTTTGGCGTAACCCCCGGCAGCACGCCGCGCATTCTGGACGCGGTCGAGGCCGCAGACCTGCCGACCCTGCCCGGTGCCGCCACCCCGACCGAGGTTCTGGCCCTTTATGAGCGCGGCTATCGCGTGCAGAAATTCTTTCCGGCCGAGGTCAATGGCGGCGTTCCGGCGTTGAAAGCCATCGGCGCGCCGATCCCGCAAGTCAGCTTTTGCCCCACGGGCGGCGTCAGCCCGGCAAATGCGCCCGCCTATCTGGCGCTGAAAAACGTCATGTGCGTGGGCGGGTCATGGGTGGCGCCGGCCGATCTGATGGCCAAGGGCGATTGGGATGCGATCACCGATCTGGCCCGCGCCGCTGCGGCTTTGCCGCGCGCCTAGCCGTCCATCCGGCCCCGCCGACCGCCGCGCCGCACGGGTTTGGGCGCCTCGGCCAGCGCCGCGCGCAACACTTCGGACATCGGATGTTCGGGCGCTTCGCCGCCGTAAACCTGTAGCAACAACCGGATCGCGGCCTCGCTGTCACCCGGCACGCTGATCGCCCAGTCCAGAAAGATCGTCCGGCATTCCGGCGCGGTGATGCCGTCGATCCGATAGGCCTCGCGGATCAGACCCTTGTGATCGGCTTGGGTTAAGTTCATTCCGTATCACCTTGTAAGAACGCGTTTATATGGTCTGCAGTCGCCACAAGCGTTGCTTCGATCCGCGCCGATAGCTGGGGGATACTGTCCGCGCCGGTCGCCGACAGGAAGAACGCCCGCCCGCCTTC
>NZ_JBFHDW010000458.1:0-1027 GCF_041584535.1 Actibacterium sp.
CGATCGCTGATGTCCTCGCGCAATTGGTCGGCCATGCGCCGCGACATGTTCGCAAGGATGAAATCAGCGGCCTTGGCGGGGTCGGGTTCGGTCGCGCCAGCCAGCGCGGTGACCAGATCTTCGGCGGCGACGGCGCGGGTGATCGCGGGCACCTCGCGCGCCGGGATGCGGGCAGGGATGTCGGCAAAGGTAAAGATCGCTTTGCGCACGGTTTTGGCGAAACCGGCGTCGGCCTCATCCAGACCGGATAACAGATCCTCGCGCGTGGCGGCGGGGGCAAGGTTCAATATCGCGCCCATCCGCGCGGCAGGTGGCGTGTCAAAGGCGCTGACCGGGCGCGCTTCAAGCTGGGCAGCCAGCACAGACCCGATCCGCGCCACCATTTCGGGCGGGGCAAGGGCAGTTTGCGACACCGCGCAGGCGATACGCCGGGCCTGATCGCCGGGGATCATCCCCAGCAATTCGGCGGCCTTGGCGGTTGGCAGTTTCGACAACAGGATGGCGGCGATTTCAGTGCTTTCGGCCACCAGAACCTGCGCCAGAAGCGTGCTGTCCTGCGCGGCGATGCGGTGCCACGGATCAGGGGCGGCGCCGGTATTGGCGGCGCGCAGATCGGCGGCGGCGCGGCTGCTGATATGGCCGTCCAACAGCGCAAGCGCGCCTTCAATCCCGCCGGGAAAGGTCAGCCCGACCTTTTCCAGTTCCTCCAGAAATTCGGCCACCACCGCGCGCAGGCTGTCGCCATCAATATAGCGCATTGCGCCGATTTCGGCGGTCAGTGCGGTTTGCATATCCTCGGGCAGATCGCCCAGCGGCAGGCTGGCGCCTTCGCCCAGCAACAGCCGCACGATGATCGCGGCCTTGCGGCGGCGGCTGAACCGGACGGGGGTGTTCAGGCGGGCGGGGCTGGATTGGGGCAGGGCGGTCACGCGGGAATCTCCGGCTGGGTCAATCGCCAGACTGCGCGCGCAGGATTAACAGCCGGTTAGCGGTGGCCGGAAATCCGAAAGTATTTTCGTGAACAAAC
>NZ_JBFHDW010000459.1:0-1020 GCF_041584535.1 Actibacterium sp.
GCGTCGATCAGGGCGTGCCGCTGCGCGCTGGTGAAATTCTGGCCTTGCCGCGCCGGGTGGCTGAACCCTCGCCCGCGACCGGCTCGGTCACCACCGGACCGATCCAGTCGCCCGATGGCATCGACATCACCGCCGTTGCCGGCGGCGCCATCGACCGCGCCAGCACCGGCCAACCGGCCATCGCCACGACAACCGAGGGCACCAAGGTCGCCGTCGCGCCCGAACCGATCCGCCACAAGGTCGAACGCGGCGAGACCGCCTATTCCATCGCCCGACGCTATAACGTCTCGGTCCGCAGCCTTGCCGAATGGAACGCCCTGGGGCCGGATTACGCCGTGCGCGAGGGGCAATATCTGCTGATCCCGGTCGGCGCCGACAGCGCAGACAGCAGCGGCATCGCCACCACCACCCTGCCCGGCGACAGCTCGCCCGTGCCCTCGCCCCCCAGTGCCGCCGCGCCACTGCCCAACGACGAAACCGCGCGCACGACGCCAGTCGCGGTTCCGGCCACCGATCTGTCGCAGGACAGCACCGACAGCTCGAAAATGGTCATGCCGGTCAATGGCTCGATCATCCGCGCGTTCGAAGCGAAAAAGAACGAAGGTATCGACATCGCCGCCAGCGCCGGTAGCCCGGTCAAAGCCGCGGCCTCGGGCACCGTCGCCGCCATCACCCGCGACACCGATCAAGTGCCGATCCTTGTGCTGCGCCATAATGATACGCTGCTGACGGTCTATGCCAATATCGACGATATCAAGGTGTCAAAGGGCGATACGGTCGCCCGCGGCCAGACCATCGCAACGGTGCGGGCCGGCGCCTCGCCCTTCCTGCATTTCGAAGTCCGCGAGGGCTTTAGCAGCGTCGATCCGCTGCCCTATCTCAACTAAATTGCGACCGGCCCCAAGGGCCGGTCATTGCTTTTACCTCGGGGCCTTTGGCCCCTCAGGCATGAGTATTTCAGCCAAGAAAAAGACAGCTGCTTCTTTTTCGTGAAAATATCCCGGGGTCCGGGGCAGCGCC
>NZ_JBFHDW010000460.1:0-1010 GCF_041584535.1 Actibacterium sp.
CGGCGGGCCAGTTCGGGGGCGTTCAGCAACGCGTCATCCCAGCCCAGCCGGGTTTTCAGGGTCACCGGCACTTTGACCGCGCCCACCACCGACTCGATCAGGGTCAGCGCGTGATCCAGATCGCGCATCAGCGCCGAGCCGGAATAGCCGTTCACCACTTTTTTCGCCGGGCAACCCATGTTGATGTCGATGATGCGGGCGCCGTTGGCTTCGACCATGCGGGCGGCCTCGGCCATCCAATGCGCCTCGCGCCCGGCCAGTTGCACTGCGGTATTGGCAACGTCAAAGCCCAGCTCGGCCCGCTCGCGCACGCCCGGCTTGGCCTGAACCATTTCCTGACTGGCGACCATTTCGCTGACGACAAGGCCCGCCCCAAAGCCCGAGACCAGATTTCGGAACGGCAAATCGGTAATCCCCGCAAGCGGTGCAAGAAACACCGGCGGATCAAGGGCCACGTCTGCCACCCGAATACTCAAATGCTTATTCCTTGTGCAATCCTTACCCCGAGGTAATCACCGATAGCGCAAAAGGCAATTGTCGGCCCGGCGTGAAATCGGCCTGAAAATTTTTTTGCCTGTTTTTTATGCATCCGGCTTGCCGTTTCTGAGGCATTGCCCCCTCTCTCAGCAACGCATACACAAGGGGAAAGCCAGATAAGAGACGTCTATGCGCACTGCTGCCATCATCGTTGCCGCCGGACGCGGCACCCGCGCGGGCGGAGAGATTCCCAAGCAATACCAGCCGCTTCGGGATCAGCCGGTGCTGGCGCGCACGGTCGCGGCCTTTGTCGGACATCCCGGTATTTCGCAGGTGATCGCGGTGATCCATCCCGCCGATGACGGATTTTTCAGCGCCGCCCTTGGCACGCTGGCCGATCGGGTGGTGCGGGTTCATGGCGCCGACAGCCGCGATGGCTCGGTCCGGGCCGGTCTGGCGGCGGTCGCGCCCGATTGTGACGCGGTGCTGATCCATGATGGCGCGCGCCCCTTGGTCAATGCCGCGCTGATCGA